>DLVS01000646.1 GCA_003445095.1 Verrucomicrobiales bacterium | reverse complement strand
GTCCAATGTTCCACGGAGTAGCCGATTTCCGCCGCCGTGAAAACGCGGGCCGCCCCCAGTGCCTCGGGATCGGCCGCGACCGCGCTACCGGTCACAGCGAGGAGCGCGATCATCAGGGCTCCAACTGCTTTCCTGGGATCCATTCTTGGTCTGCGATTGCAGGAGAGCTGGATACCGGTCGAAGCCCTGGAGCAAAAGAAGAATGCGAGCCGCCGTTCGATCTCCCTTCTGGGACCGAACATGGAGGCGTTGGATCGTGCATCATCGTCAGGATCCCCGACATGGCAGACGGATCCGGTACGTGGGTCCACGGAGTGTGTCCTCCCACAATCCACACAGGCCGAATCCGAGGAGTCACGCAGCGAAATTCACAGGATCCCACGGATAGCCACACGGGCTGGATACGTGCAAGGTGGCTCCCGTCAAATTGGAACAGGAACTCATGAAAGTCATCTCAGTCGCCGGTGATCGCGTGGCCATCCTCCTCGAGGGAGCCGACACCAACCAACAGTACACCGTGATGGAAGCGTTGTTGCCGCCTGGAGGCGGCCCGCCCCCGCATCTGCATCACCGGGAGGATGAGACGTTTCTCGTCTTGGCCGGAGAGGTGACATTCTACGTTGGGGACACGGTCACCGTGTTGAAGAAGGGCGGCTTCATTTTCGCTCCCCGGGAGATTCCCCACCATTTCCGGAACACGGGAACTGGAGAGGCGATGCTGCTGGAGACCGCTTTTCCCGCGGGGGTTGAGACATTCTTCGCCGCGGCGGGCAAGCCCCTTCCCGATAGAAATGCTCAACCCTTGGAATTCACTCGGGAGGACATCGCCAATATGATCGCAATCGCTCCGCGTTTCGGCATTGAGATCCTGACCAAGGAAAAGAACTAGAATCCTGAGGCCACTGATCCTTCCGAGTCCCAACAAAACGGGACGCGGCGCTATGCTCAACCCCGTTTTCTATCCCGATGCATGCCTATATTCTTTGGATTGCGACCCTCGCTTATGCCCTTCATGTGGTGGAGGAGTTTGTGTTCGATTGGCGAACCTGGGCGAGTTCCGTCCTGAAATTGCCGGTGAGTTGGGCGCTCTTCGGGATCGTTAACGGTGTGGTCGTCGTTTTGGGAATGGCCTGCTCCCAGGTGGGCTGGAGGTGTCCTGCCTTCGCCCTCAGCCTGCCGGCTTTGATGCTGATCAACGGCACATTCTTTCACGTGCTTCCGTGGATTCTGACCCGAGGACGATTTTCGCCCGGACTGGGGACTGCGGTCCTGATCTTTTTTCCGGTTGCCACTTGGACCTACCTCGGGGCGCAGGCGGATGGCGTACTCTCTCTTGAGGTGTTCCTGCTCTCCCTTCTGCTCGGCGCGGTGCTGATGGCTTCGCCCATCGTCATGCTGAAATTGAGTCGGCACCGCTACTTTGATCAACGGGACACCATCACCTCTCCTGAACCGGAAGGCACCTAGAACCCGGGGCGACGCCCCAAAGGAAGCGCGGCCTTTTCCTCGCATTCTGTTGATGAATCCCTTCAAGAAGTGTTCAGGGAGCGACGCCGAGCGGCTCCCGCCGTTTTCGCAGGTGCGGTGTGGGGTCAGTCATTCCCGTTCATGAAATGCCTCATCGCCGACGACGATCCTCGCATTCGCCAGCTGCTCATTTCCCTGCTGGAAAGGCCAGGTTGGGAATTCCTGGAAGCGGCATGCGGTCTCGAGGCGCTGGCCCTATACGAGGCCCATGGACCGGACCTGGTCATCATGGACATCGAAATGAGTCCCATGGATGGCATAACAGCGATACGGGCCATGCGACAGCGGCACGCCCTTTGCAAGGTACTGATGGTCTCCCAGCACAATAGTTCGAGATTCCGCCAGGCAGCGGCTGCGGTCGGGGCCATCGGATATGTTCTGAAAGACGACCTGCATGGCGTCATCGAGGCGCTCGCCCAACACCTTCCCTCGCCAGTGAGCGATGGCGGGGAGGAATCTCCGAGCTCCATAGTCGCATTTTCTGAAAACAAAGCCTTCGGCGAAAAAGGAGACCGTCGGCTTCGTGAGTTTGAACCAAATCAATAAATAGAAACTGTATGAAAAAACGATCCGGGTTGTTGGGAGTCTGGTTGATGATATTAGGTATCTTTCCCTGGTCGGTTCTGGGTCAGTGGACCGACAAAGTGACGGATACTCCGTCGCTGGTGCAGGTGGATTTTGGGCCCTACGGCCAGTATTTACCTGGCGACGGCGAGTCGTACTGCGTTCCCACGTCGGCCACGATGTCGATCCTCTGGCTGGTGCGAAATGGATTCACTCAGTTGGGGTCCACCAACTTGAGTGATGCCACCAACTTGGAACTCGTCATCGCAGGGCTGATGGGCACCACGCCTTCGGGGGGAACGTACTGGAATGGCTACGCCAACGGAATCGTCACGTACTTCAACGCGCGGGGAATCAGTTCCCAGCAGTTTACTCACGTTTCTACCCCCAATCCCAGCATCGAGTGGTTGTACACCAACAATATCAACCAAAGCATCGTGAATTTCAGTGTCGGTTGGTTCTATCCGAGCCCTACCGGCCAGACGACCAACTACGCCAACGCCGGCGGACACGGCTTGACTCTGTTGGCCGCGGATCCGGCTGCTCAAATGATTACGATCAACAATCCCTATCCCGCGTCGTTTCTTGATGTACCCAATGTTCCGGCCAGCAATCCGCAGACCGTGAGCATGGTGCCGGTTCCCTCGGACTGGACCATCCAGGACTTGGACAGTTCCCTGGCGTACTCCCAGATCGTCACTCCGGAACTGGGAGTGGATGCCGGTCTGCTGGCGGTGCTCTGGACCGGCGATGTTTGGACGATTCAAACGAATGCGTTGCCGAGTCAGCCCGACTATTCCCCCCAGCCGTGGCCCTTGTCAGACTCCCAGGTAATCAATTCCAACGGCGGAGTTCTGGAGGTGCTGGCGCCGGTGAACGGGCCGGGTGGGTTCACGAAGTCCGGGGAGGGCACACTCCTCCTGAGGGCGAGCAACTCCACTTCCGGAGGGACGGCCGTAAGTGATGGCATTCTTGGCAGCACTGTGACGGAGGGAACTCCCTTTGGTACGGCCGGGCTGGTCATTACCGGGGACGCGACGATTAGCCTGGAGCCTGATGATTCCACTCCGGCTGACATTACCCTTCAAATTGCTCCCGGCGGTTCGAAGACCCTCTTTATGTCGAATGGTTCGGCGCAACTGGCCTTTGCCCGGGGCGCCAATCCATCTCTGACGGTGGTTCTCGGGGGATACACCGACGGCACCAATGCCAATCTGATCATCACGCACCCGGCGGCATTGGTGTTGGCACCGGGACTGGGATGGCCGGGACTCGGCTCCACCGAGCGTGCTATTGTCCCCGGATCCAACGGCAACCTGCCGCAGCAGTCGCTGGGAATGGTCTCGCCGGCGTTGCTCGTTCAGAACAACGACACCAATGGTTCGCTGGCATTCATGCGATACGACGAGACCAACGGGTTCGCCTTGGCGGAACTGACGTCCTCCCGCCATCTCCCCATTGACCAGAGTACGGCAAAGACCCGCTATGCCGTCGATACTCCCCAGGTTATCCCGGCAGGAACGACCGTCTCTGCGGCTGCGATGATGGTGAACGGCGAATCCGTGAGCTCCGGAGGAGGCACCACCACGCTTCAGGTGGGTTCGTTGGAGACGGGGAGGTTCAGTGGAGTCATCCTTAACTCGGGCGTCGTGGATATCAGCGTCCTCGATTTCGGACTGGCGAGTGCCTATCTCGCCGCCAGTGGCCCGAGCAATCGCATTTCCAGCTCCATTCAACTTGAAGGAATCCTGACGAAGATCGGAACCGGCACCTTGGACCTGACTGGGAGCAACACCTTCTCCGGGTCGATTCGGGTAAGCGGGGGACGTCTCAATCTCGATGGCGTCACCCAATTTCCAATACTGGAAGTCGAAGCCGATTCAACGATTGGCGTGGGACCGAACGGTGTTGCCAATGGACCCATCAGCCTTCCCACCGAAGGATCTTCCCTGGTCCTGGCTGGGGGACAAATCTCCCAGCTTACCGCGCAACTCGACTCCGTTATTGAAGGATTTGGGATCATTGGCGCGAACGGTGCCACCAATACCGTCAGTGGGATCCTTCGGGCCGGGAGTACTGCAGGAGAGCTCATCTTCGACGGGCCGGTCACCTTCACCGGAACCTCCGAGTATTTCTGGACCCTGAATGCCCTCAATGACGATGCCAATCCGGGGACGACTCCGTGGAATCGAATGACGTTCAACCAGAACATGGTGATGCATGGGACTCAGTTCTTCGTGAACTTTGCGGAGGGCGTTGATCCAGACAGCGGCGATCCGTTCTGGAATCAGTCACACTCTTGGGCCTTGTTGGAGTTCAATTCGGATTACAACTTTCACGTCACCTCCGGGAACTGGGCGTTTGCTTCCGGCTCCTTCAACATCGTTTGGGACTCCACCCACAATCGGGCATTGATGCAGTTTACCCCGAATGCGCCGGCTCCTCCGGATACGTCCATTGCCCTGAGCGCTGACGGAGCCAGTGTCATCATTACCTATGTCGGGACCTTGATGCAGGTGCCGACGTTGAACGGTCCCTGGCTACCGGTACCCAATGCCTTGCCCCCGACCTACACAGTTCCGGGCGATTCACCAGATGTAATGTTCTACCAGTCCACCTCCGCGAGCCTGCTGGCATCCCGGCGTGTCCACCATCCCGTGCACGGATTTCGGCTCGAACGCGACTGACCTGTGGCCTGACGTCCGCAGCGGGGAGGCCTCTGGCCCGGGATGAACCGCTCCAGGCGATGGACCGAGCCAAAATGTGAAAATGTGGACTGCGGGGACAGGTCCCCGCTTTTTCCTGCGCCGCAGTCCGCATTCTGGGCTCAAGGTGACTCACCACGGCGAAGCCAAAGCGCCGTCGTGCCGGCGCACTCCAAAGGGATGGGGGATTCATGGGGAGTTCCTTCGTCCACAGTCCCACGCGCATCGGGACCATGAACCGCGCGGCGGCCATGTGGAGTGCGGTGACAGAGCGCAGCGGCGACACCGCTTTGCCGCGGCACGTGGACCGCAGACCTGAGCGCCAATTCATGCTGAGCTAGTTCGGCCGGCCGAAAGCGCCGTCGCGCTGCGCTTGCCAGCGCAGTCCATAGTTCCGGTTCATGGAGAGAGGCCGGACCTCCAAAATCCGGACGTGAATCGGGACAATGAACCGGGTAGGGCTGCCGCGCTGCGGCGGCCCCGCGCAAAGGCGCGGCCTTTTGCAACAACGCGATGGATGAATTCGACGCGTCACTGCGAAAGGCCAGCCCGGAGCTGCGCCCGGGCCGGGGACGGCGCAGCGCGCCATCCCTACCATTTGAATGGTTCATGCGTAGCCTCCAATTCCAGGATCGGAGTTGAATCGGGACCATGAACGCGGAGCGGCGCCCCTTATGGGCTGCGGCGGGAAGCAAAGCGCCACGCCGCTTTTTCGCCGCGGCGCTTCAGACCCGGGTGACAGGCGGCTTCCTTCGACGTGCGTCCTGCCGCCAAAGCGCCGTCGCGCTAACGCTTGCCGGCGCACTCCATAGGAACGGTTCATCCCGCATCGGCCGGCCGGGTGGTCGATCCCGGCAACCACCGGGACACGATCCAACGATAGGCCAGCGCACCGGCCAGCAGGAGCAGCAGCAGACCCGCGCCCAGGAGGAAGGCGTGGTTGAGTACCGCCTTGGCATCCGACTTCGCGCGCTCCGCGACGGCGTCCAACTGCTGCAACCGTCGATCCAACGCGGGCGAATCGAGCGCGTTGTCGGTCTCCCGCAGCAACCGCCCCAACTCCTGTGCGGTGACCGCCATTTGCTCGGCCGTCCGCGCGTAATCGAGGATGTTGAAGGGTTGGGAGTTGGGATTGGCCGGGACCCGATTGGTTTCACCCACCCCGAATCGCTTCATCAAGGCGTCAAAGGTGATCAAGGTTGTGTTGATAGAGGTGGACATCTGGCTGCCCGCCGCCAAGGCGCGGCCGAGTTCAGCGGAAAGTTCGCGCAACCGCCCCTCCTGTTCTTCCAGCGCAGCGATGATCGCCTTTCGTTCCTCCACGACGCGGTCGGGAAGCTGGGCAGCCGTCTGGCTGGCGGATTCGGCGGCGCGGCTCAGGCGCTCGGCGCTGTCCGCCAGGCGGGTGGCGTTGGTCAGGGCGGCGGAAACCTCGGCGTGGCGAAGCAACTGGTCCCCGAGCAACTCCATCTGCCAGCGCAGGAGGAAAGGCATTCGCTGGGCAGTGAACAGGGTGCGTTCCGCAAACAGCCGCGTGCGGGTGACCTCGCGCACGGCCGGATCCAGGCCGGCCGTCGGATCCAGGCCCACCAAGCCAAAGACGCTGCCTGGGCGCCGAACCGCTTCGTCGCTTCCCGTCGCGACAATCAGGCAGCTGAGTTCCTGGGGGCGCGCAAAGAAGGCGCTGCGGGCGTCGGCATGGGCTTCCCACCATCGCTGGATCGTGGAACTGAGCTCTTCCTGCTGCGCCGGCGTTAGGACGCCGGAAGCCAGAGTCCAGGCATTGGTTTCCAGCGAACGACTGACCTCGCACCACGGCTGCAACGCGTCGGGATTGCCTCGCGAGCTTGCGAGTTCTTCCGTCGCCAGGCGCGTGACCTTGGCCAGCGTGACCATGTCGAGCAGGTTGGCCATCGGGTTCGGTCCGCTGGCGATGCCAATGGCGGCGGACGCCACCGGTATTTTCCGGGCCAGCGCCTCGGTGCGGGCCTCCGGAGTATCGACTCGCCGTGCGTATTCCGCGAGCGCCGCGGTGGTTCGGGTCAGGAACTCGTCAGCAAACCGCTGCAAGGCGGCCTGAAGTTCTGCCGGGTCATTTGCCGGAGCACTGGAGCTCGTGGTGACGGCTCGGACCGACCTCCCGGGTAGCGCCACGGTTCCGCGCACGACGCGACAAGCCGTCAGGAGGAGCAACGCGATCAGGGCAGCGGTGAGGCCGATGTGACGCAGGCGGAGTTTGGGGCCCATGAATCTTTGGAGAGGAAACCCAGCCCAAGCCGACGCAGGACCAGGTCGCCCAGAGCTTCTGGCAGACACGTTCTACCACGCAGGGGGCATCGACAATTCCAATATGACGGCATTTGGTATTGTCAGCGGTGGCATTCCCCCCACCGGTACCAGACGTTAAATAAAGGCGATGGGGTCTCATTAATGACTACTATTGCTGTCAAACTTTTGACCCGCCAGCTGGTCTTGCGGCCAGCTTCACCCAGGACGTTGTTAATTGTGACGCGATCTAAGTCGTCGCGGAAGTTCGGTTCGGGAGATTCGACGCCCGTCTTGTGAGCGATGGTCGCCGAGGCAACAGGGACGGTACCACTCGATTCAGCCACCGAAACATTCCTTTGAAAATGCTCACCGGTCTTTGGGGCCGGATAGGCGCTTCCTCGCAAAAACTTGCCCGCAATCTCTCGCTGGCGCTCGTCTCGCCCACAGACAGAAGCTCTTTCAGCTTTTTGCCTTCCGTCTTTTTTGCGCCGCTATCGGTGGCGACTAGGCGGATTAGGCGGATTCACACATTGAAGCGCCTTCCCATATTAAGCTAACGTCTCTCAGTCGATCGTATGCTTGGCCCTGGAAAACTGGCCGTGGCGATTCTGGGCGGATTCGCCCTCATGCTCGCCGTTGTCCGCGCGGAAGTGCCGTCGGCCGGCTTGCTCCACTGGTGGCCCGATCCAGCCGAAGGCACGGACCAGGTGACAGGCCGGCGCGGCGTGCAGCGTGGATTCGGTCCCTTGCCGGGATCCGAAAATCGCTTTGGCTCGGCGGCGGGCTGGGTGGAGTTGGGGCCAGGAATCACGAACGAAACGTTCACGCTGACTTGTTGGCTCCGACCGGGCGTCCAAACCTATCCGAGTTCTCGCGCCATCGTGTCGCAGGATTCGGGCCTGGGCGACGGCTGGTCGCTGCGCGATTCGGTAGAAGGCGAGGGCGCCGAGTTCGCGAGCCATAGTTTCGGAGAGACGCCCCGAAACTTCTGCCGGTGGGATTTGGCAAATGATTGGCAGGCGGTGGCCCTGCGTGTGAGTCCCGAGTTTGTCCAGGCATGGAGCAATGGCGTGCCTGTCAAACGGCTCCACATGAACCTGAATCTGTCAGCCAAGCCGGGTTCCCTCTGCGTCGGGAATGTGGTGACTGGCCAAATGCCTTGGGAGGGCGATCTTCGCGATCTGCGGCTTTACGATCGACTGCTGACCGATCGCGAGATTCAAGACATCGCAAGGACGCCTCGGTCAGCGGCCAAGGCGATCTGGCCGGGGGAGATCGTGGCCGCCGTTAACCAAACCAAGATTACCCCGGCCCGCCCGGCCGACTATCAGCGCCAATCCTTTGGCACGGACAGGGGGCTCCCGAGCGCCGAGGTCCAAACGATCGCGCAAGCCAGCGACGGAGCTCTGTTCCTGGGTTTTGAAGCGGGCCTGGTCCGCTATGACGGATGGCGGTTTCCAGTCGTCGCCGACGCTGCCTCTCCCGAGTTTGCCGTCACCGGCCCCGACGTGGGCGCGATGGCCTTCGCGCCTTCGGGGGACCTCTGGCTAGGCCAATTCCACGGCGTCGTGCGCCGCGGGCGCGCTTCCTGGCAAGCCTACCCCAACCTCGGCGCCGCGGGCTTCATCCGACGCGTCAGCACGATTGAATTTCGGGCGGTAGGAAATTCAGATAATTACGGCGGCTATTTGGACGACGTCCAACTAAGCTCCAGATTTAGCGTTCCCGACGGTGGGGCTGGTACAGGCTTGTTGTTTCTTTTCTCATTGCTCCCCCTGGTGGAAAAGGCACGTCGTACTAGGTGCTAGCTGACGCCAGCGAGCCTCTGCCGCTAGGGAACTCTGTTGATACGCGAAGAGTAGCGATTCTCCATTGGATTGGTGCCGAACACCGCTTTTAGGGTCGCCGGCTCCGCTCCATTCGGTTCAGTCTTTCTTCCGTCGACTGTGACGACAGATTGGCAAGGATCGAGAACCATGATCCGAGTTTCTATAGTCGAGGACGATCCGGGCGTGCGCGGGGAACTGGCGGCGCGTCTTGCGAGGGCGGAAGAATTGGTGATTCACGGCGTCTTCGCTTCGGCCGAGGAGGCAGCACGAGGCTTGGCGCAGGCGCGACCGGATGTAGTGTTGGTTGATATCCAGCTTCCGGGCAAGAGCGGGATCGACCTGATAAGGGAGTGGCATCCTCGACTACCCGACGCGCGCTTCATGGTGCTGACGACCTTCGACGACGACGATCTCGTGTTCAGCGCCCTCCAGGCTGGGGCCATGGGGTACCTGCTGAAACGCAGTCTGCCCGGCGAGTTGGCAAACGCGATTCGCGAGTTGCAATCGGGCGGTTCGCCGATGAGCAGCGGCATTAGCCGACTGCTGGTGAAACTGGTGCAGCAAGGTTCTCCCGCACCGTCCATCGGCCTAGCGCCGCGCGAGCAGGAATTGCTCGATCACCTCGCCTGCGGCCGAAGCTATAAGGAGTGCGCCGATCGGATGCGCTGCAGCCTCGACACGGTCCGCACTCACATTCGACGGTTGTACGAAAAGCTACATGTGCATAGCCGGCATGAAGCAATTGCGAAGACAACGGGCCCGGCAGGCTCTTCTTCGAAGAGAGCCATTCCTCTGTCGCGCTAAGCTGGGGCAGCGAATCAGCGCATCCTCCCGCCCGCGGCTACGACGAACTCGCCGTCCCGCACAACGATGCGACGTGACTAAAACAGGCCGGCCACGACGTTCCGGAACAAATTGAGATAACCGCGCTCTGCCAACCCTCCAATTTCGCATCCTGCGCCGTGATGCCCCGAACGCGCCTCCGGTCTTAGAGGTCGTGCGGCCTTTCCACGAGTTCTTCCCGCAACCGGCGGTGCGACAGCGATTGCATTACTTGTTCGCTCACCAGCAGTTGAAGAATCAGGTGTTCCACAGCCCCCGACGTTTCTTTGGCCATCTTCTTCACGAACTTCCTCAACTCGGTCCGCCCGACTACACCCGCTGGATTCAAGCGCACTGGGCCGCGTTTATGCAGATCGTCGCGAAACAAAACGGCAACGACTTCGGATTCCGGCATCGTCCGGGAACGTTTTCCCGGGCCGCGATCGCAGGATGGAAATTCGGTATTGGGATCTCTTTCCGTCGCCTCTCCAGTCGTGTTTGCGTGTGTAATCAAGAGGCGTGTCACAATTTCTTATCCAAACACTACCGATTTCCAACGCGAGGCCAGACAATGATGAGCCAGGTCACTTCGACGTGACAGGAAGGTGGCCATCAGGGATGCGAAGAATGCAGATGAATCCCAAGTCGAGCCTCACGTCGCCGTCGGATGATCGAAGGCGAAATCCTGAGCCATCGGGTCCGTGATTGCTCTTCGAGGCCTTTCGATGGTTTTCTCGGAATGTGAAGCTGACCGCGCATGGATCTCTGGCCCTGCTCCTTCTCCACGGGCTTGGTTGGGCGGCCGAACTCAAACCGATCGTTGAAGCGGAAGAGACTGTTTACACCTTTACCAACGCCAACAACGGCGCCGGGCCGATGTGGTGTCATGGCTCGACGTGTCTCGTGCGGGTTGGGGAACGAGTTTTGGCCACCGGGCTTGAAACCATTCCGGGAGCCGCTCCGCTCAACAACTGCCGTTGGACGCTGTTCGAGCGGGGCTCGAAGGGGTGGAGCCGGCGCTTCACCGATCCGATTGGACGCACGCGCGAGCCGTCGCCGATGGCGGCGTTTTCCAGCGGCCAGATTTGGGTATCGGCTAATCCGTCGTTATCACCCGAGAAGGCTGAACCGGGCGGTGGCCCGGCGCGTCCGGAATTGGTGGAGTTCGACGCGAATGGAGGCGGACCGGTCGCAACTTGGTTCCCGGAATGGCAGGAGGCTCCGGCGTTCTCCGAACACTCTTATCGCAGCGTGGCAGCCGATGGCGGCGCGGGCGAACT
>DLVS01000644.1 GCA_003445095.1 Verrucomicrobiales bacterium | reverse complement strand
CGTCAAGATGACAGCGAATACCCACACAGTGGATATCAGCGTCATTGGTCGAGCGCGCACAAGCGAGGGTGGCCGGACAACCCGATTGGTTCAAGGCGCTCGTCAGGTTCATAGAAAGCGAGGACCTCCAAAATCCGGACGTGAGTCGAGGCCGTTAACTTCGTAGGAGACGACGTCAGGAGGCGCTGACTAAAACAGCGCGAGTGGAGGCGTCTGGGCATTTTAGCACGTTGGTGCAAGGAGAAGAATGCGCGTCGTTCCCTCCGCGACTACGGCGGTTCATGGAGAAGCCGGATTTCCGAGAGTTGGACTCGCCTTGGGACCATGACCGGTAGGGCGGCCGCGCTGCGGCGGACCCGCTCCAAAAGCGCGGCCCTTTCGCAATGGTGTGATGTATGAATTCGACGCGTCACTGCGAAAGTCCGGCCCGGAGCTGCGCCCGGGCCAGGGACGGCGCAGCGCGCCATCCCTACCGCTTTTGCGTATATTCCCATCCCGAATGTTACCCCTTAGGTCGGAGTTGCCCCGGGATTGCCCGTTTGGAATACGTCAAACTCCGGACCGTATTGAGCCAAGTAGTACGCCGAATACGACCGAAGAAACACGTGGATCGGGAGCGCGAAAACTGTTCCCAAATAGGGAATCGCCAAAATGCAACCGGCGACGCAACAGGTGAGCAGCACGACGGCCAGGATTAGCGCCCCAATCGCGATCGCCACCACAATGTAAAACAAGAGATACAGCACAAATCGTCCCACGTTCGCGCGCAGCAACCGTCCGAATTCTCGCCACCCCGTCCGCCAGTCTGTCGCCCGCCGCCACATCACCGGAATAGCAAAGTCGGTCGTGAACTTGCCGACGATCAGCAGGGCAATCCCCAAGAGGAGTGCGACGGCGAAAGTGGTCACCGCAACCGTAACCCCGATCGCCGTTGCCGCGTCGCTTCGGAGCATGTTAAAAGTAGAGGCTGCCGCGATGCCCAGGAATGGTAGTGTCAGCAGAAAGCCCAGCAGGATGAGCCCCAGCCGAAACCGAAATAGACTGTTGGCAGGGCCCCTAAACTGATTCCAGGGACGCACCACCTCGGCTTGATTGGTGGCCACGTTGTCGAGGAACATGAAACGTCCACGACTGCTGAGCCAAAGCACCAGGAGGAATGCTGCCACCATTACCATCAACAACAACACCGCGACGGGGATAAGCCACGCCAAGTTGTTGTTCACGTAGGTCACTGCCTGATCCCACACTTCATTGAAGGAGTTTTGATTTTGGCGATTGGAGGAACCCATGCCGCCGGGATTCCCGCCGCCGGCAGACTCTCCCAACGTGGCCAGGAACGCTGAGAATCCGATGATAAACCATCGTTTCAGATCGAACGGACGGAACAGCACGTGTTTCACTCGTTCGATCGCCGGCGAGATCGGGTCGATCACGCTGACGCGAACGGGCCGAGGAGATGGATTCATGTGAAAGGAAAATGCCGCCGGAACAACGGCTCAGAATTTCGCTTATTGGCGGAGAAGAAAAGACTTGTCTCAGATCGAACGGAGGACTGAACACAGTTTATTCCGTAGAGGCCGTGGGAGGAGAGGCGACGAAACTCTCACCTCACTGACTTTGCGCATGGACATCTCCCGCATGCGGACTAGGGCAAAGGCTTCGAACTCCCTAGTGAAGTATTGGCCAGCCCTCGCCTCCGCCAGCCACCACGTTTCAGGAAAGGCATCCCGACCATCAGCCCAATCAACCCGAGCGCCAGCGGAGCCGGTTCGGGGACGACGTACGGGTTCAGGTTCGGACGGTCAAACAGACTGATCTGGGCCTCGGCTAGGACATCAACCCCACTGATCAAGGTGCGTGTTCCTGCGCCGAAGAGATCCTGCCCCATCACGGCGCCATCCAGGTTCATCAGATGGTCGCCGCCTTTGGTATCAATCATCACCCCCGGGAACGGACGCGGCGACGTCACGTCAATCACCAGCGGCGAAGCCGTGTTATCCGCCGACAGGCCCAACGCGTGTCCAATCTCGTGTTTGGCGATCGTAAGCAGATCCACCCCAATCGCCGCGTCGCCGGTCGCGCCGAAGTACTGGCGGCCGGTGTTCAGCGGCCCGTCGGGGGTGTCCCAGAACAACTCGTGATGCTGGGTGTACTCGGAGTTGTCCTGCGGCGTCGGGTCGGCGAAAAACTGGACCGCGCTGTTATCGAATCGGATCCGGCCCGAGAGGATTCGGTGCGGGCTTCCTCCTTGCTGGTTCAAAATGAAGGAGCCGTTCTGGCCCGGCAACGCGGCCCATTCGTACTCGAGGTTGACCACCCACGTTTCGTTCGGGTCGGGAAAGGCGTTCTCCCAGAAGGTGGACGCGGCGTCGAAGATGTCCGGCAGATTGCCGCCGCCGACCATATTCGCTGGCGCGATGCTGGGGTTGAACTGGCGGTTGATGACCAAGCCGGCGTGCGCCGATATCGGCGTGGACAGGCACGAAACCAAGCCGAGCGCGAAGGCGAACGTCCGATAAGCCGCCTGGGTGCGTTGGCTCTTGGAAGTTTGCGTGTCCATGCGGCGGAGACTGACCCAATCGGACGACCTAATTCAAGGTGAACTGGCCCGAAGCCTTGGGGAATCGGGCCACGGCAGGCGGAGATCGCCGGAATGCAACGGTTGTTGGCGGGTGCCGGGCTGCCAGGCCTCGTCAGCAATATCAACTTCGCCTGATCAAATGGCACAGAAGGGAGAGACAGCGGGTAGAGCGGTTGAGCCTGGCCGTGTGAAATCGTTCCCGCGCCAATTCTCCCGAGATGCGACCGGCAAGACCGGCTGGAACCTTTCCCATCCGTGAAATCCGTGGTCTCAATATCGAAGTTCGGGTTCAACGGTCCTTGCTCGGGTGATTCCATGTTATGGGATCACGCCGGGCTGCGCGAAGGCGATTCGGCGCGAGGTCGAAGCGGCGGAAGCGGCGGTGGCGACCTGGCGAAAGGTTGGACGCACCTTGGGAATGTCGGAGCGAGAGCTCAAGTGCTCTGCCGCAACTTAATGATCAGCGTTTGTCCGCGTTGATCAGCGGTTCTAATCCCGTTTCTAGGTTGCACATTCCGAGCGCCAAGGCGCGCGTGTAGCACCGCCGATAAGTGCCCTGTCCCTCGCCCTCCGAGGCTCCTAGACTGCCCGGCGTGAACAAGTCCAACGTACTTACTGCCGCCGAAGCTCTGCATAAATCCAAGGCCGAAGAGCATCTGGCTGAGGCAAGACGAATTCTTCGAGACCTAGCCTCCGAGCGGCGTCGGGTCTCACGACGGGCTCCGCGTCCGGGAGTTCTCAGCGAAGTCCGAGCGATCCTTCAGAGACCGTAGCTATGTGGAAAACTTTGGCCGACTGGCTTCATGCGTTTCTCAACATGACCCGCGAACTCCAAGAGCACCGGGTCTGTCTTCGGCAACTTGAAGGTCGGATTCGCGATACCGAAGAATCGGTCAAATTGTTGGCCCTGGAGTTGAGGCACTCACGCGAGGTGGACGCCGCGGCACGCGAAAAACTCCTGTCCTAGATTCAACTGGCTCTCGCCAATCGTTTGGAATCGCCCCGGTCGTCACGCCGGCGAAAGCGGCCTCCCAATTCAGGAGGGAGCAGCAAGTCATCTTGACTCGGCCAAGTCGACGAGTTCATCGCCAAACTCGAAGCTCTCGGCGCATCTCTTGAACCCGACTTTCGAAAGCCTGCTTGGCAAGGTCGTCCTCGAAGAGGGCGAGGCAGGAAGGGACCTGACCGTCAATAGTGAGGACCGCATTTTCGGTCTCCATTGGTAATGGCGAAGTGCAAATCCTCCGGGTCCTTCACGGGGCTCGTGACGCCGCCGCGCTCCTCTCGGTGGCGCAAGAGCTCTCGGAAGAATAGCCATCGCCGTTGCGATGGATCAATTGGAGAGGAAAGGGCAAGCGACAGGGCATCTATCGCACCTTCGTTCGAATAGAAGTCCCTCGCCCCCTTTCGACCACCGAGCTGTGCTGGCGGCAGGCTTGCTGTCGCGCACCGGCTGGCTATCGTCGCAACGATGCCAGCGACTGCCTACCGCTATTTGACCAATCTCGCCGGAGTGCGCTCGGGACGAACCCTCATCGAGGGGACCCGCGTCGGTGTGCATGATGTGGTGGGCCTCATTGTCAACGGTGCGAGTATCGACGACGCCTGCCGCAGTTTCCCAGGGGTAACGCGCGCACAGATTTACGAGTGCCTGGCCTATTACGAAGACCATCGAGCTGAGATCGACGACTTGGTAGCGGGTCAAATGCACGATCCGCGGGCGTGACATTTCTCCTCGATCAGGATGTGCCGGACGACTTAGCGCACTGGCTGCGACATCGAGGCCATACGGTCATTTGCCTGCGTGAAGTGATGCCCATCACGACGCCCGATCTTGATGTGCGATCCAGGGCGCAGGCCCACGGTGCGATCCTCGTGACCTGCAACCGCGACGATTTCCTTGAATTGCTGCCCGAAGGCCCGCATCCCGGCATCGTGATTCTCATCCGCTGTCGCACACGGCAAGCTGAGATCGCTGGGATGCAACGATTGTTGGCGGGTGCCGTGCTGCCAGGCCTCGTCAGCAATATCAACTTCGCCTGATCAAAGGGCACAGAAGGGAGAGGCAGCGGGTAGAGCGGTTGAGCCTGGCCGTGTGGAATCGTTCCCGCGCCAATTCTCCCGAGATGCGACCGGCAAGACCGGCTGGAACCTTTCCCATGCGTGTCATCCGTAAAATCCGTGGCCTCAATATCGAAGTTCGGGTTCAACGGTCCTTGCTCGGGTGATTCCATGTTATGGGATCACGCCGGGCCGCGCGAAGGCGATTCTGCGCGAGGTCGAAGCGGCGGTGGCGACCTGGCGCAAGGTTGGACGCACCTTGGGAATGTCGGAGCGAGAGCTCAAGTGCTCTGCCGAAACTTTATGATCAGCGTCTATCCGCGTTGATCGCCGGTTCTAATCCCGTTTCTAGGTTGCACATTCCGAGCGCCAAGGCGCGCGTGTAGCACCGCCGATAAGTGCCCTGTCCCTCGCCCTCCTGATGTGGAAAACTTTGGCCGACTGGCTTCATGCGCGACCGGATCGAGTTCCTCAACCGCTGGTGAAGCAGCGATCAGAACATCTATCGGAAGGCCAAGCAGCGCTGATAAGTGTCCTGTCCCTCGCCCCCCGGTTCCCACTTATCTGAGAATTTGTCCAAGCCGGACCCCACGGCCGCGAGCTATTCCAATTTCACACTCAACGGTCGTCCCAATCCAAGCTTGGTATTTCGTGCCTCCGACGTAAATTGACCACTATGGAAGCGACGATGAGCACAACGGCTGTTGACGTGGGATCATTGGTGGTTCGCTCCGCCAGGGTAGTTGGGGGCAAGCCGTGCCTCCGCGGGCATCGGGTTCCCGTTCATCGGATCGCCGGCTGGTGGCGGCTTGGCCTGTCACTGGAGGAAATAGGGGAGAAGGTTCCCTCACTCGGTCCAGCCGAGATTCATGCGGCCTTGGCGTATTACCATCTGAACCGGGCTGAGATTGAGGGCTATCTCGAGGAGGACCGCGAAGCGCTTGGCAGCGTCGCCGCCTCCGACCGCAGCGCGTGAGCGAACTTTGCCTCCACTTAGACGAAGATGCGGAGGCCCATGCGTTGGTCCGGGCACTCCGGGATCGCGGCGTAGACGTGACCACGACCAGCGAAGAGGGGTTGGTTGAGGTCAGCGATGAGGGGCAACTGGATTGGGCCGCGGCTGCCGGTCGAGTACTGCTCACCTACAACGCTGCTGATTTTTGCCGCCTTCACGCGAATCGGATTCAAACGGGGCGGCACCATGCGGGCATCATCGTCGCCGAGCAGCAGCGACTTCCCGTGGGAGAATTGATGCGGCGGGTGCTTCGAATCCGCGCACGTTTAAGCGCGGAAGTCATGCGCGACCGGATCGAGTTTCTTAACCGCTGGTGAAGCAGCGATCAGAACATCTATCGGAGGGCCAAGCAGCGCCGATAAGTGCCCTGTCCCTCGTCCCCCTGGTCCCTCGTCCCCCTGCATGATCTCCACCGCCCACCGCTTTCCCCGGGCAACTCGAGCACCAAGTCCACCTCGGCCCCGCCCGAGGTCGGTACCGTGCGTGCCGGTGCCACCGCCAGTAGACTGCCTATGGGGACTGACCGCGAAGTTGGAGAGTGAATGGAGGAGATATCCGGTCATGGGTTCGCAAAACCCCTGTGAAGCGGTGACTGCAAAGAGCCTATATAGTATTTCATCTTGATTTTAACTACCGCGGTAGTACTACTGGAGTCGTTTTCACGATGTCCTCGAAACCACTTCGTCTTGGCGAACTTCAACTCCGCATTCTCGAGGTGCTGTGGGAGAAGTCCGAAACTTCCGTTGCCCAGGTGCATGAGTCGTTGAAGCCGGAACGCGATCTGGCCTACACCACGGTCGCCACCATGCTGCGGAAGATGGAGGCACGGGGGCTCGTGCGGCACCGCGAAGAAGGCCGCGCTTTTCTGTATCGAGCGGCGGTGCAAGCCGACGCCGTGACGCGCAGCGCGGGCGATCATTTGGTCGAGCGGCTCTTCGAAGGGAGCCTGGCCAGCGCGGTCAGTCACTTGCTCACCACGCGCGAGGTCAGCCGCGATGAACTCGACCAGTTGGAGAAGCTGATCAAACAAGCCAAACGGAGGGTCAAATGATGCCAGATTTAAGTTGGTGGGCTCGTCTCTTCGGGGTCCTCGCGGTGGAGGCCGCGCTGGTGGTGGGGATCGCGACGCTGCTCGCACGAGCAACCCAACGCCCGCAAGTCCAACGCCTCATCTGGCAAGCCTCCTTCCTGACGGTTCTGGCGACGTGGTTCGGTGAGTTGGCGGGCTTCCGAGGATACTTTGGCGGAAGCAAGTTGGAAGGCGCCGAGGAGGTTCACTCGGTTCGCTCTTTGGTCGTGATGCCTCAACGGGCGCCCGCTAACCCGACGGACGTCACCGAATCAAGCTCGGCCAATCATTCCTTGGATGAGGAAGAATCTCGCCAAAACATCCCAGCCTCCGCCGTGTCCAAGCCTCCCCCAGTTTACTGGCCCGGCGCGCTGTGGTTGTTCGGGGTTGGTTTGCTGCTGGCAAAAACGATCACGGCGCCATTGCTGTTGAGTGTCTGCGTTCGCCAAAACAGGCGCCGCCCCATCGACCGGTACGAGCCGGGGAGCGATTCCGCGCTTGCGGACGCCGAGTTGGCCATAGCGCGGCTGAGTCGGCAGCTTGGTCTGCGGTCGGTGCGTTTGCTGGTATGGCCGGGGTTGCGCAGCCCGGTGGCCTTCGGCATTTGGCGACTGACCATCGCTTTGCCCCCGGACTTTTCGCGGCGGTTCTCAGCGGCGCAGCGCGACGCCATGCTGGCCCACGAACTGGCTCATCTCGCTGGACGCGACCCATTTTGGCTGATCGCGACGGAGGTCGCTGTTGCGCTGGCGTGGTGGCATCCGGCCGTTTGGTGGGCGCGACGGCAATTCCGCGCCGCTTGCGAGTCGGCCGCGGACGAAGCCAGCGCGTTGGCGCCCAACGGCCGGGCCACGCTCGCCGAGCTGCTGGTTTCGATGGGACGCGAGCTGACAGCGATTGGGCCGGCGC
>DLVS01000657.1 GCA_003445095.1 Verrucomicrobiales bacterium | reverse complement strand
TTGCTGAACGCACCCAGGTAACCAGTTGGCCCCAAGCCAAGATGAACTGGAGCATCATGAAGGCGAGCCACGCCAGTCCGGTGGCGGCACACGCAAACAACGTCCACGCCAGCAACCGTTCCGCGACCGTGTCACGGGCGGCCTCGAGGCTGACTCGCCACAGAGATTGGCTCCGCGTCGCCTGCGCCCTTCGCACGACTGGCAACCGATGCGAGAGCCGAACCGCGGCTGGGGTGACGTCTGTCCTGGGCGTCGAATTGCTCTTTGTCTTGGGGGCCGCCAGGACCTGCGCCATATCATCCAGGAGGTTCAATTTCGCATTCATCGTCGTGCTCATGACTCCCAGTGTTACGCACCGGCCTACCTGAAAGTTTCAGAAATGTTTGAGGCCGTCGTCCTCGTAGCGAGAACTCCGGAGCTCGGTCATGGGCGCCGTCCTCGCAGCACCGCTTTGCCGGAGTCTGTCGTGTGAGTCATCCAGGCAACAGTTCCCGTCGCCTGCTCCGGCGGTCTTCGGCACCGCCACCTTATCGTTCGCCGTTGTTGCCACGACCAAACGCGCGCTTGCTTGGGTGCAGCGGACTTGCTTCATTCCGCGCGCGTTTGTGGAAGGGTGGCTGAGTGGTTTAAGGCACCTGACTCGAAATCAGGCGTGGGTGAATAACCCACCGGGGGTTCAAATCCCTCCCCTTCCGCCATCACAATAAAGAGCTAGTAAATGTGCCGGCACCACTTCCGCTCCGCCGGCGACGAGGTGTTCCAGTTTGGCCTCCTCTGAGATCGCCGTCGTGGCCCGTCGCAAAATCGAGATCCTGGCGGATCTGACGTACGGGATCACTCGGAAGATTTTGCGCAGACCGGTCGGTGGCTAGAAAAGCGATCAGCGACGAATGCCCACATAACCGAGTTCGTTTGTTTGACTGTACGCTCGTTTTGTCGCGACCCTTCACCAAGACCAGCCTTTCTCCCGCGCATCGGACATCTGCCTTTATTCGCGGACCCGGAACTCCAAGCTGGATGACATTGTGAAAGGAGCAATTCCAACCGCTGATTGCCGTACCTGGGCGGCCCCGATTTCCGGGAAATGTTGTTTCCTTGCGCTCGTGCTGCCGCTGGCGCTGACGATAGCGTTGCGGGCGACACCTATGTCGGCTTCGCCAGTTCCGGCGCCGGTGCGATCGGTGGTCAGCCAATACTGCATCGATTGTCACGACGCTGAGCTGAAGAAGGCCGGTCTGGATTTTCAGGAGCTTTGCCAAAGCGATTTGGAGCTGCATTCATCGGAATGGGAACGGGCGGTCCGCAAAATGCGCGCGCGACAGATGCCACCCGTCGGCAAGGGAAGGCCGACGGACGAGGTTTACGATTCCGTGTTGGCTAGTCTGACCTTGAGACTGGACCGCGCGGCGGCGAGGAACCCGAATCCCGGCCGTACCGAAACGTTTCGCCGGCTCAACCGCGCCGAGTACCAGAATGCCGTCCGAGATTTGCTTGCGCTGGACATCGATGCGTCAGCCCTGCTACCGAAGGACGATGCTAGCCACGGCTTCGATAACGTGATCGTCGGCGACCTCTCGCCGACGTTGCTGAACCGCTACCTCTCCGCCGCTGAGAAAATCAGCCGGCTTGCGATTGGCTTACCGGAACGCGCGCCCGGCGGAGCAACCTTCCGCACTCCGCCGGACTTAACACAGGAAGAGCACTTCGAGGGACTGCCGCTCGGAACGCGTGGCGGCATGCTGCTGGACTACACGTTTCCGCGCGACGGCGAATATGAGACCCAAATTCGCCTGACGCGCGACCGTAACGAGGAAGTTGAGGGACTGCGAGAGCCACACGAATTGGTTGTGCTGCTGGACCGCGAACCGATCCAGCAGTTGACGGTGACACCACCGCAGGGAGACCGAAACTTCGAGAAAGTTGACGCGCATTTGAAAGTGCGGATGCCAGTCAAGGCAGGACCACACCAGGTCGGCGTGACATTTCTGAAGAATCCTTCTTCTCTCCTCGAGACCCGTCGTCAGCCTTACCAAGCGCATTACAATATGCACCGGCATCCGCGTCTGACGCCGGCGATTTATCAGATCTCGATCAACGGCCCCTACGATTCAACAGGCCCGGGCGATACCCCAAGCCGCCGTCGAATCTTTGTCAGCGTGCCCAATCAGCCCGGAGAGGAAGACGCCTGCGCGGAGAAAATCATTTCCACGCTCGCACACCGCGCGTATCGCCGCCCGGTCACCAAGGCGGACCTAGAAAAGCCGAGAGAGTTTTATCGCCAAGCGAGGGAGGCGGATGGCTTTGAAGCGGGTATCGAAGCGGCGCTTAGCGCACTGCTCGTCAGTCCAGAATTTCTTTTTCGGATCGAGAGCGAACCCACCGGAGTTGCGCCCGGTGCGGCGTATCGGCTGAGCGATCTAGCGCTCGCCTCGCGACTCTCGTTCTTCCTCTGGAGCAGCATTCCCGATGATGCGTTGCTGGCGGTGGCCGAACGCGGCGAATTGCACAAGCCCAGGGTGCTGGGCCAACAGGTGCGCCGGATGCTGGCCGACGAACGCGCCGCAAATTTAACGAGCAACTTCGCGGGGCAATGGCTGCATCTCCGCAACTTGGAGTCGATCACGCCCGACCTCCGCCTCTTTCCCGACTTCGACGACAACCTGCGCCAGGCGTTCCGTCGCGAAACCGAGCTTCATTTCGAAACGATGCTTCGAGAAGACGAAAGCGTGCTCGACCTACTCCAAGTGGACTACACGTTCCTCAACCAGCGACTCGCGAAGCACTATGGCGTGCCCAACGTCTATGGAAGTCAGTTCCGCCGTGTGACGTTGGACCCAAGCAGCGAGCGCGGGGGTTTGCTCCGTCAAGGCAGCGTGCTCACGGTCACCTCGTATGCCACCCGCACGTCGCCGGTAATTCGCGGCAAGTGGATTCTCGAAAACATTGTCGGCGCTCCACCACCTCCGCCGCTGCCGGAAGTGCCCGCATTGAAGGACAATACCGTTTCGGCCAACTTGTCCGTCCGCGCGCGCCTCGCCGAACATCGCGCCAATGCGGCCTGCGCGAGTTGCCACAATCTGATGGATCCCATTGGTTTTTCTTTGGAGAACTTCGACGCGGTGGGCCGCTGGCGAACGTTGGAAGACGGCTCGCCCGTT
>DLVS01000052.1:1963-7583 GCA_003445095.1 Verrucomicrobiales bacterium | reverse complement strand
CACTGCGAAAGGCCGGCCCGGAGCTGTGCCCGGGCCGGGGACGGCGCCGCGCGCCATCCCTACCGTTTGATCGGTTTATGGTGAGGAGTCCTGGGCCCGCTCGACGTAAACATCCTAATCACGGAGTGCCCGTGCTCACGGACTTGTCTTCAGTCGGATGAATTCGCCGAGCGAATCCATGCTAACTTTATGGGTCATTGCTCCAGTCGGGGCGAGAAATTCGTCTCCTACCGGTGTCCAAGCTCGGAAATCGGAAGACTTCTCGAACTGGTATCGCCAACCCGGAGTCAACCCGAGGTTGAGGTTCAATTCGTCACCGACTTGCCCAAGGGAAACCATCGGCGCAGGTGGCCCCTCGACTGCCAGAGAATGGAACCAACCCGCACCAAACGAAATGACGTTACGAAGGGTGGAGGGCACCCGGGACGCCACAATCGAACCCCATCCGACGACGCGTCCATCTTGAGTGAGCGCCAATGAATGGGCATATCCGGCCTCGATGGCCGTGACGATTGGAAGGATCGGAGGTAGGCATTGGCCAGCGTCGTTCCGCCCCCAACAGACGACCGTTCCGTCGTGCTTGAGAGCGAGCATGTGGTTTCCTCCGGCGGCAATCGCAACCACGTTCGACAAGCCAGCCGGAACCGAAGTTTCGCCATGGTCATTGGAACCCCACGCGACGACGGTTCCGTCAACCTTCAGAGCGGCTGAGTGTTCTCTTCCGGCTGTGATAGCTACAACGGATTGCAAATATGGAGGAACATTCGTCGCTCCTCGTTGGTTCCGCCCCCAAGCGATGACGGTATCATCGCGTAGTATCGCCAAATTATGGGATCCTCCTGCGGCGATACTCTTCACTCCCGTCAGACCAAACGGAACTGAACCTTGGCCGTACTCGTTATCACCCCAAGCGACAAGCGTTCCATCCTCTCGAAGCGCCAGCACATGAAGGTCCCCCACCGAGATTGCCTTCACTCGGTCAAGTCCAGCCGGCACATTCGTCTCACCGTGCGAGGAAATACCCCACGCCGCGACGGTGCCGTCTTGTTTCAAAGCAACTGAAAAAGTGGTGCCTGCGCCGACGGCTCTTACCGAATCCAAGCCGATCGGCGCCCGAGCGCGGGCGTCGGAATTGTCTCCCCATCCGGTGACTTTGCCGTAGGGAACGCCCAGAACCGCGAGTCGAGCCAGTTCGCTCGCGACGGTTCCAAGCTCATTCATCACCTGGACTGAATAAAAGCCGGCGGTGTGGTCGTCAGCGCGCAAGCGAATCACACGATTTGTGAATGTGGTGCGCTCCCCGTTCTTGAACCAAAAATAGTAGAGCGGTGGAGTCCCCCGCGCGTCGACTTCCATTGCCACATCGGTGCCGACCGTGACAGTCTGATCTGCCGGTGAGCTGATGATCCTTGGACGAATTGGAGGTCCCACCACGACCACGCTGTGCTGGAGACCGGCGGCAATCGCGACTGCACGTTCGATTCGCGGGCGGTAAATCGTCGGATCTTCGATGAAAACGACCGTATGATCGCGCTTCAGAGCCAACGTCTGAAATCCTCCGGCGGAAATGGCCGCGACATCCTTCAACCCGGGAGGCACATTTGATTGTCCGCGCAAATTATCTCCCCACACTTGAACTGTTCCGTCCTCCTTCAATGCCGCAAGGTGGTACCATCCGGCGGAAATTGCCCTGACTCCTTGCAGCGCTAGGTCAGTTATTTGGCTGGGTAGATTGTCGGGGATGATCCCCGGGCCGCCTCGGAACGGAACCAACGTGTGATGGTCGGTTACCGCGACGCCTCCCCCTTCAGACGCTGCAAAAGCCGTCACCTTGCAGACTCCGACGGGTTCTCCGTCTCCCCAAACGACCAAAGTGCCGGCGTCGCTCCCCGCGGCCGGCGCGCACAAAGTCGATGCCAGCAGAATGAGGCTCAGAGCGCTCGGGAGAATCCTCTCCTTCCGGTGTGAATTCTGGGAATTCATCGTCAGGGTGCCTTCGTGATCGATGTCCTGATGAAGACATCAAGAGTCGCCGGGGTCAATCTGGGGCAATCCAGAGGATCCTGAGTTATCCCAGCGATAAAAGCAGCCCGCGCAGCTCAGACAGTCGGGCTTTCGCCTCGCGTTTTCCGAGCCGCGGAAACTGCCCGCCGACCGTGATCAAATCGCGATTGCGGGTCAGCTTCACTTTGCCTTCGACCACTTCCACCGAAGTCACGTTCTTGGCCGCGGCGATCAAGCGCAATTCGTGAACCCCGATCAGCAATTCGACCGGCGGCGGTGGTGGGCCAAAACGATCACGCAATTCAACTCGCAAGGCCGCGAGGTCGGCCGGAACCAGCGCTTGCGCCAGTTTGCGATAGATTTCAATCCGCTGGGTCGATTCACGCAGGTAATCGAGCGGAAGATAGGCCGGAGTCTTCGGCGGTTCGGGTGCCGGCGCGGCGATCCGCGAGTCTTCAGAAGAGGCGTCGTCTTCAAAAACTCGAGCGATGCCTTCCCGCGGAACTTCGATTTCAAGCTGGGGAACCGGGGCTTTCGAGCGCGACGGCGTACGCCTTGGAGTTGCGGCGCCTTCCTCCCCGGGATTCGCAGCGAGAAAATCCAAGTTCATCCGGACTTCCAGTCGAGGCCTAACAGGGTCGCCCTTTAAGGCGGCGATGCTCTGCTTCAAGAGCTGACAGTACAAATCGAACCCAACCGCCGTGATGTGTCCGCTCTGTTGGGCGCCGAGGATGTTGCCGGCGCCGCGGATCTCGAGGTCGCGCAGGGCGATCTTGAACCCCGAGCCCAACGCCGAGTACTGCTTGATAGCGCTCATTCGTTTGCGCGCCTCGGTGAGCAATTGGGCGTGGCGCGGAAGCATGAGGTAACAATACGCTTGATGCTTGTAGCGCCCCACGCGGCCGCGGAGTTGGTAAAGTTCGCTCAATCCAAAGCGGTCGGCGCGATCAATGATGATAGTATTCGCATTGGGAATATCGAGACCGCTCTCAATGATCGTCGTACTGACCAAAACGTCGGCTTCGCCGTTGACGAATTGGGTCATCACCATCTCTAAACTGTCAGACTCCATTTGGCCGTGGCCGATGACGATACGCGCATCCGGCAGCAGCGCCTTTAATCGGATCGCCACCGCTTCGATGGTGGACACGCGATTGTGCAAGAAATACACCTGACCGCCGCGGTTCAGTTCGCGCTGAATCGCGTCCCGGATCACGCGCTCGTCGTAATTGCCCACGATAGTTTCGACGGGAAGCCGATCTTGGGGCGGCGTTTCCAAGGTGCTGAGGTCGCGGGCGCCGGTGAGAGCGAGGTGAAGAGTGCGCGGAATCGGGGTCGCACTGAGCGTGAGGACGTCCACCGTGGTGCGGAGCAACTTGAACTGCTCTTTGTGTTTCACCCCGAACTTCTGCTCCTCGTCCACGATCACCAGGCCGAGTTCCTTGAACTGCACATCGGGCGACACCAGGCGGTGCGTGCCGATGACAATATCGACCGCGCCGGCGGCCGCGGCTTGAAGCACCGCTTGCTGTTGCTTGGTAGTGCGAAAGCGGGACAGCAATTCGACGCGCACCGGAAACTCCGCCATGCGTTCCCGGAAGCTGTTGTAATGCTGCTGCGCGAGCACTGTGGTCGGGACGAGGATCGCGACCTGTTTTCCACTCATCACCGCTTTGAAGGCAGCCCGAATGGCCACCTCGGTTTTCCCGAAGCCCACGTCACCGCACAGCAGGCGATCCATCGGTTTACTAGCTTCCAGATCGCGTTTAGTGGCGGCAATCGCCGCAATTTGATCGGGGGTTTCCTCGAATTCGAACGCCGCCTCAAACTCGCGCTGCCAGTTATTGTCAGGAGCGCAGGAGTGACCCGTCAGCGTGGCCCGGGCGGCTTGAACTCGGAGTAAGTCGCCCGCCAAGTCGCGCACCGATTCTTGGGCCTCCTCCTTAGCCTTGGTCCAACGCGCGCCGCCGAGTGTGCTTAACTGCGGTCGAGCCTTGCCTGCGCCCACGTATTTGCTCACCAAGTGTGCTTCGGTGACCGGAACGTAAAGCTTGGGAGCCTCGACCCCGGATTCGCGGGCCGCGTACTCGATCACCAGACATTCCTGTCCGGCTGGGGCAGTCGCTCCAGGAGACTCCGCGCCGCGCTCTCGGACTTTCGGAGGCAGGAGCGTCTTCAGCCCGCGAAACAGGCCAATGCCGTGCTGCAGGTGGACGACGTAATCGCCTTCCTCGAATTCCGTGAAGTCCACCTCGAACGCCGAGCGCATCGCCTGCGCGTGCGGCGATTTGAGCCGTCGTGGTCGTGCGACCTTGTAGCGGCCATAGATTTCCGCGTCGGTTACGATCACGAGTTTCGCGTCGGGAACGAGGAACCCCCGAGAGAGCGAGCCGAGGTGAATCAGCGGTTGCGTCATCCCCGTGCCGCCATTCGTCGCCTCGTTCGGCGCAGCGAGACGATATTCCTGCCAAAGCTCGCCGAATCGCTGACGCTCCCCTTGAGTATTGCAGAATACTTGGACTGCGAGTCCTTGTCGGAGCCACCGATGCATCTGCTGAAAAAACTCGCGCCGCTGGGTTTCGGCGATGACCGGTGCCGGAAGCGCGGACCCGATGGGGCGATAGGCGTCGAGCGTTTCGACGCGCAGAGTAGGCACCTCGATTGGGACAACGTCGAAGTCCGCGTCCTCGTTGGGGAGCTCCGTTTCGACCAACTCCACTCGAGTCATTCCCCGGCGATCCGCTTCGGCCAGAAGTTCGGCCCAACTAATGACGAAGGGATCGCCTGCCGGACTCTGGGACGCTTGGCGCTCGGCATGCTCTCGCAAGGCGGCGGGTTCGCTTAGGATCAGGACTGCATGGTCGGGCAAATAGTCCAATATCGTCCCGAGTGCCGGTGGCGGCGCGATAACTGTCGCTGACCCGGAGTCGGAGTTTGATTCCCATTTCGCCGGACGGGTTTGCAGCAGGCTCAGCTCTCCCGCCGGCGGAATCGTGACGAGCTCGATCTGCTCCCGCGAAACCTGGCGTTGCGGGTCGAACTCGCGCAACGACTCCAGTTCGTCACCAAAGAACTCGAGGCGTACCGGCCAGGGGGAACTCAAGGGCCAGATATCCACAATCCCGCCACGCCACGACAGTTCACCTTTGTGGGTCACTTGCGTCTCGGGCTCGTAACCCTGCTCTTCGAGCCACTCAATGAGGTCGAGCGGGTTGCAGGACACACCGCGGGGCAAAGTGCGAGTGCGGCGCCGAAGTTCTGCGGCGGGAAAAGTTCGCTGTATCAGAGCAGACACCGAAGCAACGACGGGACGTATGGGTAACCCAGAATCGGTCGCGGGTCCGGCCTGTAGCTGAATCAACGCCGCCAGAGTGGCAAGTCGTTCGCTGATGATATCCGCATGGGGCAATTTTTGCTCATGCGGCAAAACATCCCAGGCCGGGAAGAAGTGTGGCCCCGGTTGGACCGGTTGGTCTTTTCCAGCCAGTTCAACGTTGGCAGCGATATTAAGCCACGTCGTGAGGTCCGAGTGAGCGACCTCTTGCGTTCTGAGCTGATCGGTAACCAAGACACAAGGCCGCTGCGGAAAGGATTCGGCCAGAAGCGCCGCAACGCA
>DLVS01000052.1:0-1930 GCA_003445095.1 Verrucomicrobiales bacterium | reverse complement strand
GTCATTCTCTTTGGGTCCTTCATCCGGAGGCGGTTCGGACTCCTGCTCCAGCCAACGTACAATCGTGTGAATCATATAACCAATCGTGCTGAGCGCGAAGACGGCGACGGATAAACCGATGACCACGTCGGCACGTTTCTGTTGGGGGATGAAGCGAACGGGATAGAGGAAAGCGACCACTCCCAGCACGAGCATGATAAGGGAGGCAGTGAACAGAATGCGGCGTCCAGCGCCCGCGGCCGCGCCGGCGGAATACCGGAAGACAATCCGCCAATACAGGGTAGACACGACGACTCCCAAAACGAACGCAGGCAGGGCCAGGTAGGTCCAGTGGAACGCAAAGCCGACCGGGCCCTTTTGGAGGAGTGTGAGTGAGGCGATCACGCCGCCCATCGCAGCGCCCGACGCTACCATAACGAGTCGGCGGAAGAGCGGGTCCTCGTGCAACGGGACCGGCGGAAGAGCACTGGGAGGCTTTACGGATGCCACTCCGAGATTCAAACCCCGCCGAGGCACCGCGCCAATCCGCAACTTAGGCACATTTTGGAGTGCGGCTTCTCGACAATTCACGAGTGAGTTGATTGACGAAAGCCGCCAACGCTTTCTCCTGGTCAGCTCGCTGCCGAAAGCGGCGGATCCCTGGGCAGCGGCCGCGTAGCTCAAGCCCGGCACCTGCTCAACCACCTCCGCCAAGCGCCAACCTAAGTGCCGCGTCGCCACGGCTAACAAGCCGTCCCGGCCCCAGTCTCCGTGATGCTGGGTCATTTCGGCCCAGCGTCGTCCCAAGATCCGTTCGGCTGCTTCCACCATTTGCGTCCACGATGGCCGCGTGTCCCGCGGGAGCCGCCGCGCCGCGGTCTGCTGACGTCGGTCCGCCCGCGCCTGCTTCCAGACGCGTTGCGCGTCTTCTACTGCGCCCAAAATCACGCCGCCGATCAGTTCCGCCCACGGACTCTCTAGATGTCCTTGGCGAATCGGCGCTTCAGTAAATTGGCACAACGCCCGCCGTTGCTCTTTCAATGAACGCCCGCCGCAACCGCCCTGAAGCCGTTCCCGACAGAGCCAAGTCGGTGGTGTTTCCAATCCGCTGTACCCACGCCACGAACTCCACGGATAATCCCGCAAACAGGCCAGCCGGCGAGCGATCAGTTCATGACCTGGATCCTTGACGCCCAGCACGCGCGCGCGGCGTTGATTTTCCTTGGAAAGGCCCAAGCCTCGGACGCGGACGGGATTGAGGTGCAGGTAGCGTCCCACCTCATCCAACGCGGTCTCGTCGTGCAGGAGGACTGACTTAAAACGTCCTTGAAACAGGTGCCCCAATTGCTTTTTCCATTTTCAAGCCCACCAGAATGATCCGGACGCACGCAAGGGGGCACGGAGCGCGGACTTCAGTCCGCAGGAACGTGATCCCGAATGAAGCGTTGATCCTATGTGCGGCGGCTTGCGGTAACGGTCCTCGGGACGAATCCCGCGCTCCCGCGAACACCACACTCCCGAGGGCTGACACCGAAGCTGGCCCAGCGGTACTGACTGGGTAGCCTCCAGTTCCAAGATCAGAGGTGAATCGGGATCGAGGGCCGCGTGGCAGCGCCCCTTATGGACTGCGGCGGGAAGCGCCAGCGCCACGCCGCTTTTTCGCCGAGACGCTTCAGCTCCGGGGGCTGTGTTGATTCGAGACGCGTCCGGCCGGCTGAAAGCGCCGTCGCCGCTGCGCTCTGCCGGCGCACTCCAAAAGGAACGCGACTGTGTGCTGGTGGCCGTGCGCAAGTACCACCAGTCGCAGCACGCACGAATTTTCAATATCCTCCGGATTCATCGCAAGCTGCCGTTGCATTTCCATCTGCTGCGGCTGATCTGCGACACAGCCGCGCTCCGTTCACACCGCCACCGTCTCCACGGGCTCCGCCGGAGCGCGGGTCTGCGACCC
>DLVS01000053.1 GCA_003445095.1 Verrucomicrobiales bacterium | reverse complement strand
CGAAAGGCCGGCCCGGAGCTGCACCGGGCCGGGGACGGCGCAGCGCGCCATCCCTACCGTTCAATCGGTTCATGGAGAGAGAGAGGGCGGTGTTCATTTCCCCTCCTTCCGGAACTTACGGATGCGTGTCGTTTTCCCCAAATCCTTCATCGGTGATCAAGGGTCCACCACCGTTGCCGATCAGGGCCTGAGGCTGCCCCGATTCAGACCCAATGATGGGCTTGTCGTGTTTCAGACCCACGCCGGCGAGGTACTCCAGCGCGAGCGGCTTGGTAGATTCCTTGCCCAGCGCGTTGAGGCGCGCCTGCAGCGCAGCGACTTTGTCGGGATGTGCGGCGGCGACGTTGTTTTTCTCATAGGGGTCTTCGGCGAGGTTGTAGAGTTCAACGCTCGTGGGAATGAGAGTGCGCCAGATGAGTTTCCAATCGCCCTGCCGCACACTGCCGCGAAACGGTTCGACGTTGTAGATGACTTCGGTGCGCGGCGACGGTTTGTTTTCGGCGATGACATCCCAGACGTTCACGCCGTCCAGCGGCTTGCACTTGGCCGTGGAAGCGCCAGCCAGCTTGGCCAGCGTGGGATAAAGATCCACGACGTGAATGATGCCGTCCACCGTCTGTGGTTTGATGTGACCGGGCCAGTTGGCCAGAGCGACGACGCGGCAGCCGCCCTCATAGACCGATCCTTTGCCGTCGCGGTAGGGGCTGTTGTCGCAAGGAATCTTGATTTTGGAAACGTCGGCCATTTGGCCAGCGAACATCGCATTGTGCGTGCCGCCGTTGTCGCTATGGAAAAGAATGAGCGTGTTGTCGCGGAGGCCTTTCTTGTCGAGCGCGGCGACGACTTTGCCAATGTTTTCATCGAGGCAGTCCACCATCGCGGCGTAAGTGCGGCGGGTGGGATCGGCGATGCTGGAGTATTTGGCGATGATTTCCTTCGGCGCGAGATACGGCGTGTGGGGGGCGTTGAAAGCGAGGTAGAGGTAGAACGGTTTGCTGGGATCCTGTTTGTTGATGTACCTGACCGCGTCGTCCCCGATGAGCGTGGTGGTGTAGCCTTCTTCGTGGACGGGCTTGTTGTCGCGGAACCAGTCGAGCACGCCAGCGTCGCCGTGGGTGTAGTAGTCCAGTTCACCGATCGTCGCGCCGTAGGCGTAATCGAAGCCGCGCTGCTTGGGCCAATACTTCAAGTCGGCGTGGCCGAGATGCCATTTGCCGATGATGGCCGTGGTGTAACCAACTTCCGCGAGGCACTGCGGCATGAGCCACTCGCTGGTGTCGAGGCCGTAACCGGCAGTGCCGGGAATGACCATCGTTTGCAGGCCGTAACGCCAGGGATACCGGCCAGTCATCAGGCACGCGCGGGTGGGCGTGCACATGGGCTGCGCGTAGAATTGGGTGAACTTCGCGCCGCCCGCCGCGAGCTTGTCAAGGTTGGGCGTCTTGATGTCCTTACAGCCGTTAAAGCCGACATCCTTCCAGCCGAGATCATCGGCGACGATGTGGACGATGTTGGGTTGCGAGGCCGCCGCGTGCGCGGAGAGGCCGGTGATTAGCCAAGCGGCGCAAATGGCCAAGGTGTTATTCATGAATTGAGGTGATGGAGCTAGAATTTCTTCGCGATGCTGAGGCCATACGATTGTCCCTGGAAGCGGTCTCTTGCCGCGTATTCGTAGAACGCGTGGAAGTTCAGCACCAGGTTCCATGGCACGTAAGTCACGCCCAGTTGTCCGCCCACTGCGTGGACTTGATCCTTAATGCTGTTCGCGTCGCTGCCGGAATCTTCCGTCGTTTGCCAACTGTCGTAACCCGCCACGCCGATTTCCAGCAGCAGCGAGTGGTCCTTCTTGAGTGGGAGATATTGGCTGATGCCCCAGCTAAGCGTCAGGGCGTTGCCGGGCGTGAGGTCGAAGTCTTCCTTCTCCGAGTTGATTTCGTAAGTCAACGCGGAGGTCACAGCGGTGGCCTTATTCTCCATCGGATACCACGCGACTGCTCCCTGAAACTGCTGCGTCCAGAAACCGTAGCCGATGTTGTCGGCGGATTCGACCTTTACCGGCCCGATACCCGACACGGTCACGGTGTCAGTGCCGTATCTGCCCAGCGGCGTGTAAAAGCCGTAGGAGAGGTTGAGGTCCCAATGCTCTGACGACCAGTCCAGCCAGACCGGTTGCACCAACAGATCGCCCACGCCCCAACTCGATCCGCTCGCACCAAGCCCGGCATTGTTCGCGCGCGATAACGCGGCTTCGAGACTGGCGCTGGCAAATGTCGGCGCGACCAGAATGCCGCAGCGCGCGCCCAGCGGTTTCCAATCCGGCACCCAGATCACCGTGGGCGACACCACGTAAAGGTCCACGTTCACGTCCAGGTTGAGCGTCGTGCCTGGTCCGCCGCCAGGAGGAATAATCGTGATGTCGTTAATTTCGTTTCCGTTTTGGTCGTTCAGCCGGTCCGTCGTGTAGTAATAGTTATAGAGCGCGCCGTAGAAGCCTGGCTCGGCTGGGACGAAGAAGTCGCGGATGTTCAGGAAGCCGCCATTGAAGTGGCCGATTTCGCCAGCGCGGACGCCGGTCCCAAACGCTAGGACGACAACCGTAGCGTAAATGAGCTTAGCACTATGTTGTTTCACTTGGGGGCAAATTCGGCCGCTACCAAAGTAGGGCACGGGAGCGCGGCGAAGCTTCTTCGTGAACCGGTGAAAAGCAATCCTTGTTACGCAGGATTCCAAAGCTGATGCGTGGGCAATTTCCCAATCGGCATTCGACAGAAATGGGCGATCACTAATCGCCTGACCAACCCAAAGGACCGATGCGATGGCTTCACAAGTGAGGAAGCGCATCAAGAACGGCCAATTTGCACCCGGCCCCGTAGTCCTGCCGAGGCAGCGATCTGACAATCAGCCTTCTGGCCACTGACGCAGCAGATCGACCTACTGCCGAAAATGACTGCAACCATTTCCAACCGCGGTCACGTGCCCTTACCCAAGGCGGTCCGCGACGCGGCTAAGGTTCGAGCCGGGGATACACTCGAAGTTCAGTGCGAAGGCACCGGCCAAATCGTCCTCCACCGCGCACGCCCATCGCGTCGCGCCCCCTCCAAGAAACCCCTGCTCAACGTGGAGCCATTCCTTTCCGGGAACTTGGAGGCGATTTACCGCCAGTCAGACCCTGAATGGGAAGCGATCGAAGCGGCGGCCGCTCGATCATGAATGCCCGCACCATGGCAGGTTCGGAAAGCATCGCCATCATCAAGGCAATGGACGCATTGCGCAGGCAGTGGGAAATTGCCTATCTCAACGACCCAATTTGACTGCGTAAATCGAAACACAGTGACCCTTCGTGCCTCTGCACGAACTTGTGGCCGAGTGTGCTCCAGCTCGGTTGTCCCGAACTCCCCGATGAATCTTGGATCCACTTCGGCCTCCACTGCGTCCTCGACGAGATCCCGTCCGGTCGGGCAAACCTCCCTTGGCGCTCCCTGCTGGCGTTGCGGCTAGGGCAGTTTTGTGCGAAAGAATGACGTGTGAAAGCGCCACCCGTTCAGCCGCAGATTATTGTACCCGAGATACTCCCCCCCGAGCGGCCCGGCGATCCGCCACCTCAGTCAGACTCACGCCCCACGAGTCGAGTCGCCTTTCATCCGCTCGCGGCGCTTACCCTGATCGTCTTCGACAATTTGTGGAATTTCCCCGAATTCGCCGCCCCCTATTTGCTCATCCTGACCATTCCCTTCTCGTTTCTCAGCGTGCTGGTGGCGGTCTATTTGATTCAGCGTCGCCAGAACGGCGATACTCGCGGAACGGCGTTCGGTAAAGCGTTCCTTCTGGCGGTCCTGGCGGCGATTCCTACTTCGATCACGGGCACGCCGGTAGGCCTGGCTTTGCTGGCGTGGGCGGGAATCAAACACCCGTGGCGATCATGAAGATTAGGATGGAGTCTCGTTATCTTGACTCCTCCGGGCCGAGCCCTAAAACCTCACAAATTGCCGGCCAAGTCGGGCTCGCGATTGCTGCTCTTCGCGGTGCCGCAAGTTCAAGATCGCTTGGCCAGTCTGGCGCGCTACTCCATCCAACAAGTTCAGGTGATTGAGGTCAAACCGGCCTGGTTGCGAGTGTCCCATCACGAGGAGCCCCATGACTCCGGCCGCCCCTCGAACTTGGGATAACAACATCGCGGGACTCTCCCATCCGCGGGACGTGGTCCCGGAACACCGTGAGTCGGTGGCCCGATCACCGATCATCCAACTGCTCGGCTTTTCGATCACGCGAGCCACAATTCCCGAGTGATCGCCTGGACGCTCGACGGAGACCGAGCTCAACGATACTCCAATGGCGGAGCGAGGTTCGTACACCCCATGAAACTCAGACTTCAAAAATACGAGGCCTCGTTCGGCGCCCACCGCGGGGACCAATTGCTTGAGGACAAAGTCCAGCAGCGGCTGAAGTTGTTCGGCGGAACCGATGGCGCGACCAATTTCGTCGTAGGTAATCACGCTCGTATTCAGCCTCCGAATGCGCTCGTTCATGGCGCGCATCAAGCTAAACAGCAGTCCGAGCGCCGAATGCTGATTTCGTGCGAGCAACCCTTCGAACGCGAACCGCGAGAGGCACACGAGCCGCGTCGGCTCGGCGGCCACGGCGGAGGCTGACCGAGGCTTGCTGTCGATCATCGACATCTCGCCAAACACTTCGCCACGAGTGAGAATCGAGAGCGTCTTGGTGCCCGAATCTTCCGCATTGATTCGCTTCTCGATTCGGACGACGCCTTCGACGACGCAAAACATCGTGTTCCCCGGGTCTCCCTCGGTAAAGACCAGGTCCCCTTCCTTGAGTTCTCGTCCTTCCACCACGAGGGCCAAGTCCGCCAGGGTGACCGCGTCGAGTGCGGAAAACACTCCGATCGATTTGAGGTGGGCAGTGTCCATGGAGTTGGGGGAGGTCAGCCTCAAGCGAGGCGGGCCAAGTTTCGGAATTCCTCGGGATGGTTGGCCTTGCCCATCGCATCTTCCGCGGAAACCAACCCGTCACGCACCAGGTTCGCCAATGACTGCTCCATCGTCACCATGCCTTCGCGCCCACCGGTTTGAATCGCGGAGTAAATTTGATGAGTCTTTCCTTCGCGAATGATGGCCGCGATTCCCGGCGTCACGATGAGGGTTTCGCGCGCTGCGACCCGACCTGAACCATCGGCCAGCGGAAGAAGAATTTGCGAAACCACGCCCTTGAGAGTCGCGGCCAGCATGACGCGGATTTGCTCCTGCTGATACGGCGGGAAGACGTCGATGATTCGGTCGACCGTTTGCGACGCGTCCTGAGTATGTAAGGTCGAGAGAACGAGGTGTCCGGTCTCCGCTAGAGTTAGCGCCGCCGCAATCGTTTCCAGATCGCGCATTTCGCCGACCAACACGACGTTGGGATCCTCGCGCAAAACTGCCTTCAGCGCGCGCGGGACTGAAAAGGTATCGGTGCCCAGTTCGCGTTGGTTGACGGTGCACTTGTTGTGCGGATGGACGAATTCGATCGGATCCTCGATAGTAACGATGTGCCCTTCTCGCTCCGAGTTGATCAACTGAATCAACGCCGCCAGCGTCGTGGACTTTCCGCTACCGGTCGGGCCGGTCACCACGAAGAGTCCGCGAGGCAGCAAAGCCAATTGGCAAACTTGCTCCGAAAGTCCCAATTGTTCTGCGGTGGGAATGTTCTCGCCAATGGTTCGGAAGACGCCGGCGACGTTGCCGCGCTGAATGAACACATTGACGCGAAAGCGCGAAACCCCGGGGATTCCGAGGGAAAAGTCGAGTTCATGCTCCTCCTCGAACTTGGCTTTTTGATCATCAGTGAGGATGCTGTAAATAAGGCTCTTGGTATCTTCCGCCGTGAGCACGTTTTCGTAGCCGCTCGGAATCAGTCGCCCGGAAATCCGCACCATGGGAGGGCGGCCGACGGTCAAATGTAGGTCCGAAGCCTTGTAGTGAACGGCGTATTCTAACAGTTCGGAAAGGTCCATGGGTCGCGGGTGAATTTAAGATCGCTCCAACTACATTCCGGTGGTCCCGGAGAAAACTCCCTTCAGGTTCATGCGAAATTCATCGGGCTTCGGCGACGTCGCGATGGCTTCTTCTTCGGTCACCTTCCCGGCCTTGACCAGATCCGTGAGCGCCTGATTGAACGTCTGCATTCCTTCGGTGCGGCCCGCTTGAATCGCTGAAGGAATCTTGGTGGTGTCGCCTTCTAAGATTAGTTTTCGAATGCGCGGGGTGTTGACTAGGACTTCCACGGCCGCGATTCGACCTCCGCCCGCACGACCCAGCAACCGCTGGCAAACGATGGCTCGCAGGCCCAACGACAATTGCATCCGAATTTGATGCGTTCGATCGGTGGGGAATAGGTTCAGCATCCGCTCCAACGATTCGGCGGCATCCTGGGTATGAAGCGTGCCGAACACCAAGTGGCCCGTCTCCGCCGCGGTTAGGGCCACAGAGGCCGATTCCGAATCGCGCATTTCGCCGATGAGAATGACATCGGGGTCCTGCCGAAGCACGTGCTTCAATCCGGAGGCGAATGTTTCGGTGTCCATCCCGATTTCGCGTTGGTTGATCAACGCCTGTTTATTCGTATGCACGAACTCAATCGGGTCCTCCAAGGTCATGATGTGCCGAGCCTCCGTTGCATTGAGGTGGTCAATCATCGCCGCGAGGGTCGTGGACTTTCCGCTTCCGGTCGCGCCGGTCACCAACACCAATCCATCGTTGGCGCTCGCGATCGTCTTGAGCACCGGCGGAAGATCCAGATCGTCCAGCGACAGGATTTTGGTGCCGATGACGCGGAGAACGAGTCCCGGCTTGCCACGTTGATAGAATAGATTCGCCCGAAACCGGCCCAGCCCTTCCAGGGCAAAGGCCGCATCCACGTCCTTGTGACTCGTGAACTGTTCAAGTTTCTCCGGAGAGCCGAGAATCTCCCGAGCCAGCGTGAGAACTTCTCCTTCGCTTAGGGGAGGTAATTCGAAACGGCCCAAGTCTCCGTGGATCCGACCGACCGGCACTTCATCGGTCTGGATGTGCAGGTCAGAACCTCCGTTTTCGATCAACGCCCGCAAGAGCGAAGTCAGCGAAACGGTGGAGGGCGCCGCTTGGGACATGAATAGAGCCTCACCGAGGACTGACTGCGCTGTCGAGCCGGATTCGGCGGGCGGTTCTCACGATTTGAACTTTGAGCTTTGAGCGGCGGGGCTCCGGACGAATCCTACCGCCTGACATGAATGCTCCCCTTGTTGGTATCATCATGGGTTCCCAGTCCGACTGGGACACGATGCAGCATGCGGTGAAGCAATTGGCAGACCTGGGAGTTCCTCACGAAGCGCGCGTGGTGAGTGCCCATCGGACTCCCGACTGGTTATTTGAGTACGCGGCGTCCGCCGCAGGACGGGGATTGGAAGTGATTATTGCCGGGGCAGGGGGGGCGGCGCATTTGCCTGGAATGTGCGCCAGCAAAACGCCGTTACCGGTATTAGGGGTTCCGATTCAGTCTCACGCCTTGAACGGATTGGATTCATTATTGAGTATTGTTCAAATGCCGGGGGGGGTTCCGGTGGGAACCTTGGCGATTGGCAAGGCGGGTGCCATCAACGCGGCGTTATTGGCCACCGCAATTTTGGGAAACAAGCACCCGGAGTTCCGGCAGGCCTACGAATACTTTCGCCGCCAGCAAACAGACGGCGTCCTCGCCAAACGTGATCCGGCTTCCGTGGGTTCCGGGTAGGGGAACCAGAGCGGATCGACTCACCAAAGAAACGATTTCTGTTCGGCAATCTCGGACTCGCCATCCAAGAGTACCGCGCGCCAGGCCAAGACTTCGCCCGCCTCCCGGTAAGCCGTGCCATCCAGTTGGACCGACGACCAACCACCCCAGCGACGATGGTCGTTCACCCCGGCTTCAATGGTCAGCGGGCGGTGTGGTTCGAGTTTGGCGGTGCGAAGCTGAATTCGAAGCCGCAAGCGTTCTGCGTTCGTACCCGGGGCTTTCCATTGCACGTCGTAACGGAGCCCAGAGACGCGCTGGAGATTTTCCCGTAATTGTTTCTGGTAGGCTTCCCGCTCGAACAAACCTGGAGATATCGAGATTCGGCCCTGCTCGTCGAGCAAGTGGGGCAAGACTTTGAAGATCTTGGCATCGACGCCCTCAGCACGGCCAGTCATGACCGCCAAACCCAATACGAGCGCTGAGATCCAGCCAACTCTCATAGCCGGGAACGCGGAGGTTCGGGGCGGGGCTCCTTCAAGAATCGCAGCGCGGGTGCTTCGGGCGGCGGAGCATTTGGAACGGCCGGGGCGTAAACATTGGGAATGATTCCCAAGGCGGCGGGATCTTGTTTTGGCGAGCGGGCAATGACTCCTGTGTCCACTGGCGTCGCCATAAGCGAGTCCAGATTTGGGCGCGCGACCGTAGGCGTGGGCGGCGACGCCAGGAGTTGATCCATCGAATCCGATCTCAGGCCCCTCGATTGGCCAAAGTCACTCGGCTCAGTAGAAAAGCCCCTTCGCAAAGAAGCGCCATCAGCGGTGCTCATTTTGAATCGTTCGAGACGCTCCTTGGTCAGTGGATCCAATCCCATCCCGCGCCCGGCCGCCGTGGATAATTCCGACCGCAAATCTTCGAGGGTTGCCAAGGCCGATGAACCCTCTGGGCTAGTTGGTTTGGAGAGGTGCGGTCCATCAAGTAGAGAGCTTTGCCGGCCTTCAGTGGAGTTTCGCCCCCACGAGGCGGCCTTCCGCTGGTTTGATCCGGAAATATCGTCGTCAAAAAAGGTGTCACCTTTCGAGCCACGCGACGCCTGGTTATCCGGTTTCTCCGGCGATTCGACCAACGCAGTCCGGCTCGTGCCCTTCCAGCGGCGTTCCAGCAGGCTTTGAGGCCGGTGCGAGCTCGGTAGATTGTTCCCCACGGTAGTTTCCTCGAGCAGCCAGATATCGGTTCCAGAACGATCGTCGGCCGGATCGATCAACAAGAAATTGCGTTGGCGGTCGAGGCGCTCCAAAAACTCCCTTTGCGCGCGCGGATTCGGCGCGGCTGGAGGTACAACCGGAAGCGGGGCGCCATTGTCAATCACGCCCCCGAGCGAGCTATTGCCATCAAGCGGCCGAAACGAGCCCGTCGCATTGGCCGGGGGAGCCGTCTCAACGGACTGCTTGGGGCCAGAGGGCGGGGTGATATTGGCCTTCTCCTCCGCTCGCGCGATGCCACTACCTAGGATGAGCATCACGGCAGTACCTAAGGTGCCCCGCCGCCACCGAGACTTGAGGAAGGCGAACATGAAAGGAGGTTGGCCCGTGACGCACCCCACGTCAAAGCGGCAATCAATCAAGTTTTGCCCGCAACCCTTGGGCGATTCTCAAAAAAGCCTGGCCCGCGGGACCGGTCGGATCAGACACCACTGCCGGCACACCTCGGTCGCCTCCTTCTCGAACGGAAGGCAAAAGTGGGATTTCGCCAAGGAAAGGCACTCCCTTGCGTTGCGCTTCGGCCGCTCCCCCGCCGTGTCCGAAGATATCGATTCGTGATCCGTCCGGAGCGGAGAAGTAACTCATGTTCTCGATGATGCCGAGAATGGGCACTTGGACTTTTTCGAACATCGCCATTCCCTTACGAACAACACCAATCGACGCCTGTTGCGGTGTCGTCACGATAACGCCCCCATCCAGAGGAACGATCTGGCACAGGGACAATTGAGCGTCGCCCGTGCCGGGCGGTAAATCCACGAGCAGGTAGTCAAGCTCACCCCAGTTCACCTGGTGAATGAACTGCTGCATCGTTTTCTGAATCATCGGGCCGCGCCAGATCACTGGCTGGTCGTCGCCGATCAAGAATCCCATGCTCATGAGCTTCACGCCGTGCGCGAAGGGTGGAATCAATTGCTCGTCATCGTTGACTTGCGGGCGTTCCTGAATGCCCATCATGAGTGGGATGCTGGGCCCATAAATGTCGCCATCGAGCAATCCCACCCGCGCGCCGAGATGCCGTAGGGCGCAGGCGAGATTGACGGAGCAAGTCGACTTGCCCACGCCGCCCTTGCCGGAAGCCACGGCCACAACCCGGCGAATGTGCGGTAGGCGATTCTTGGCGGGCATTCCGCCAGGAGTCGACGCGGCTTGCTGGGGCGTCGGCACTTTCACCTGCACGTGGGCATCTGCTTGAAAAAAAAAACAGTAA
>DLVS01000254.1 GCA_003445095.1 Verrucomicrobiales bacterium | reverse complement strand
AAGATCGACCGGAGCGAGGCGATCCAAGTTCCCGGAGCGACGAGGTCGGGTTTAATCCGGCCATCCTCCGCTGGCCCACGCGAAGAAAAGTCGGCCATGACCTCTTGGCCTTCACCATACAACGGGAACTCGAACCGATTGTTCTGCGTCGCGCCGGTCGCGATCACGTTCTTGCCGACGGCGGGACTACCAATCGTTTGACCTCCTGGACCGGCATTGCCGGCGCTGAACTCCAACACGTACGGCTGCTCGCCGGGGAAATCAGGATCCGCATCCCGAACCAACGCATCGAATTCGGCTGCGCTCAAATCGTATTGACCGGCCGTGTCGTCGCCCCACGAGTTGGATGCGACGTAGGCGCCGCTGCGGATTGCATCTTGAGTTAGCCGGGCGTAACTGGGCGGCGGCCGGTAATCGCCGGCTCCATCAAAAATACGCTGTCCCACCAGTTGCGCTCCGGGTGCCACGCCGAGCCCATACAAATAGCCCCCTTCGTCTCGCTCTCCGGTGGCCCCATTACCCAATACGATTCCTGCACAATGAGTGCCGTGACTGTGCTCGTCCGCCGCGTCCTCGAGATTGTCATAGGCGAACAACGCCGCCACTCGACCGTCCAGGTCCGGATGCAGGAAGTCGATATTCCCTGAATCGACTCCCGAATCCGCGACAGCAACGGTTACCCCGCGGCCGTCGAACCCGAGTTCATGCACGTGGGCTAGGCTGTCATTGGAGGTCGGCTCGCCGGCGACAACCTCGGTCGCCACTTGGTCCACCAATTTCATGCGCGGCGCCGGTTCGATCCACAGCACCGCGGGCGACCGGGCGAGCGCTCTCAGAGCCGCGACATCGACTTGGCCTTGGAACGTGGTTCCCAGGCTAAACGTCAAGCGGGACCGGGCATTTCGCAGGTATCGGTGTAATCCAGCCACGTCCACCGCAGCGGCACCGGGGGCCACCAATAACTTCACTTCGAACAACGTCCCCAGCCGGCCGGCCATGACGTGTGTCAATCGCGGATCCAATTTGTGGCGTGGTTCGAACTCGCCAACCCACCGGACCCCGGAAACCCCTCGCAAGGCGGATAGACGAGCATCCTTGAGCCGAACGACAAAGGCGTTGTCCGGGACAAAGTTCAGGAATTCAACGCCTTGTGAGCCTAAGGCTTGCTTGAGCTCTGGGCTGGGCCGGGCCTCGAATTGAATGAGATAGAGGCCGGAAACCGGTGGCTCTTGCAGATCCGCCATCGTCGCTCGGGCCAGCGTCGGTCTTGCTGGCGTGGTGATGGTTTCGGTCCGGAGTCGGATTTGGCTAGATTCTCCCGCAAGCACCGCCAGCCCAAAGAGGGCCAGGCAGACGCATTGGAGCAGGCGTTGGATCACAATCCTAACTTAGCGAGTGCCGTGCCGCGATCAATTGGGCGAATGGATAACCCTCGTCTCAAAAGGTGGGGCAATGCCTGCCAAGCCGTGCGCATCTCGGCGAAATATAAGTTCCCGAAGGATCCGAGGATCGCTCCTTCAGGCTTCTTTCGGATTGATGGTCGAGGAAGGTGGAAGGTCCGGATAGGGACACTTCCCGGTGCAGGATACTCCCGAAAGAGGACTTTCAATTTCAACCGATGGTGGACGCGGCTTCGGTCCGCGGCAGATTTCCGGTCAGGCTTTACGAGACTATCGACGTGCGCGTCGGTAGGCGGCGAAATCGGGGGCACCGTCAGATAGGTTGAGAACGACGGCCGAGTGAGCCTTGCTTGTAGGCTGCGCCGAGATCGCTCATGCTCACGTTTTCCAATTTGTGCACGCTCATAATTCTGTGAAAAAGCTCCGGGGATCCTGCCGCGTTGCCGCGGGGGCAATCGGGTTAGTGTCGCTCGCACTTTGCGGGTTCGGCCAACAGCAACCGGCTCCGCCGCCTACCGTTCCGCCCGTGCGGGGCCCGTTCTGGTCTGGGACGGTGATGCTGGGAAAGGACCAGGCAGCTGCCATGAAAGGACTGGCGGTGACGCTCGGCCCCGGAAAAACCAATTACATGGTTTACGACCTCGACACGTTGCGCATGGCGGCTGCTTGGGCGGGAGATTTCCTCGAATTCGGCAACACACTGACCAAGATCGAATGGCCCCCGCCGCCCTCCATTAAGGGAAAACTACAGGTCTCGACTCGCAATGAGCCTGCTTGGGCGGGGCCGAAGGGAGTTTGGACTGACCCGCGGTCAGACCACCAGGGACCGTTACCCAAAGGCTGGGCGCATTATACGGGTCTGTACGTGAACGGCGATCGGGTGGTCCTCAGTTATTCCGTGAATGGGGTGGGCGTGTTGGAGTTGCCGGGGGTGGCGACAATTAATGACCAACCGTCGTTCACGCGAACGTTTCAATTCGAGAAGAACGCCCGCGATGTGGCCGTGGTCTTGGCGGCGGGGGTAAGTCCCACCAGTCCCGAAGTCTCTTTGGGTGATCCTTTCGGGGCCACCTTTAGCCTGACTCAAGGCGGATCGCTGTCGGTCAGTGGTGTCGGGCTTCCGGCTGGCGCACGGCTGAAATCGTCGGCCGCGGGTGATTTGGTGCTCACGCTTCCGACCGTGACGGCGAATCGGCCTTTCTTGATCAGCTTGTCCGATTCATCGACGCCAGTGCAGGTGCGGGCATCGGACATTGCGCCGACCGACTTACGGACGCTGATTCGCGGGGGCCCGGCGAAGTGGACCGAAACCTTGGTGACGCAAGGCAAATTGGGAGCCGAGGAGGGGGCCTACGCGGTCGATACGATCACCGAACCGTTCCCGAATCCATTTCGCGTGAGCATGTTTTTCGGAGGCTTCGATTTCCTGCCCGACGGCCGGGCGGCAATCTGCACGTTTCACGGCGACGTGTGGTTGGTCTCGGGCATCAACGCCACGTTGGACAAGTTGACCTGGAAACGATTCGCGACCGGTTTATTTCAACCGCTCGGATTGAAAGTCGTTAAAGGGGACATTTATGTCGCGGGCCGAGACCAGATCACCCGACTCAAGGACCTGAACGGGGACGGCGAGGCGGACTTCTACGAGAATTTCAATAACGACACCGTCGTCACCCCCAACTACCACGAATTCGTCCTCGACCTGCACACCGACTCCAAAGGAAATTTTTATTACGCCAAAGGCGCTCCGTGGACGCCTGCGGTCACGTCGCCTCACCAAGGAACAATCCTCAAAGTGACGCCCGACGGCCAACGGCTCGAAGTGTTCGCGACGGGTTTGCGCGCGCCTAATGGAATGACGGTCGGCCCCGACGATACGGTGTTGGTGGGAGACAACCAGGGACACTGGATGCCGTCGTCGAAATTGAACCTGGTGAAGCCGGGTTCGTTCATGGGCATGGTACCTTCCGCGCAACGGGAACTCACGTTGCGCTACCCGGACGGCAAGGAAATTAAGGTCAATCCCAGCGATCCTACCGCCCGGGCGCAGTACCAACTTAAGGGTTGGGAGAAGGAGATGCCGATTCCGACCGCGTACGACGAGCCGATCTGTTGGCTTCCCATGCGCTGGGATAATTCGAGCGGCGGTCAGGTTTATGTGACCAGCGACAAGTGGGGACCGTGGAAGGGCGCGCCGCTTTTCATGAGTTATGGCAAATGTCT
>DLVS01000784.1 GCA_003445095.1 Verrucomicrobiales bacterium | reverse complement strand
AAGCGGGTGGCGGGCGACAGATGGACGGAGTGGGCGTGGGGCTCTTTCTGGCGGTTTGGAGTCACGCTCGAGCAGGTGTGCTGAATCAGGCTTGAGTGCGGTTTCAACGACCCGTCCATATTGACCGGCAAGCAAACGACGCTTCCTCCGCCATAATTGGCCGCCAGCACGTTTCGACCGCTGGAATCCACGGTGAGATGACACGGACCTGCTCCCATTGAAGATTGCTGGTTGAGCTCTTTCAAAAGGGTCTGGCCCGGCTGCCGAGCATACGCGGTCACGTAGCCGCCCGGTTGCCCTTTCCATTGGTTCTCCTCGTTGACCGAATACAGGAAGCGGCCATCGGGCGAGAGCGCGAGGAACGAGGGACTCACACTTTTCGCGGCCAAACCAAGCGGTTCCACCGTGCCCGAATCAGTATTGAAGCGGTAGCTGTAGATCCCCTCGCTCTTCGGACCGGTGTAGGTGCCCACATAGACTTGATACGTTTCTGCCGACACCGAGGATCCGAGGACTAAGGCTAAAATGTTTGCTCCGAAACGACGAATCAAAGGAAGCATGGCGCAATCGAACCAGCCGGAAGGAGCCTGGGAAAGGGGATTCCTTGGCGGCGCGCGGAGGGGCGAGACAGAATTTGTCACCCCAACGGCTGGCAACCCGGTATCACTCGGGACATTTTGAACCCCGCCGCCTCGCCCCCAAACCGGCAGTTCCTGACTATTGCTCGCCCGCGCCCGGACCTCTAGTTTCCGCGGCCGGTTCCGAACCGTCTTAGTCCGCAATGAGTGCATCTCCTATCGATACCGACGCTGACCCGTCCGCCCAAGCGGCGGGCGAGGAAACTACTGTGCCTGACGCTGAAGCCCAACTGGCAGCTGCCCAAGATCGTTTACTCCGCCTCGCGGCCGATTTCGAAAACTTTAAGAAGCGCGCCGCCCGAGATCGCGATGATGCTCGCCGCGTGGGGGCCGAGTCCGTCCTCGGCAAATTGCTTCCCGTGCTGGACAATTTCGACATGGCGATGGCCGCGGCTGCTCAATCGACGACGACGCTCGATACCCTGCGCGTGGGAGTGAACATGATTCACGGGCAGTTGCGCGGTCTGTTGTCGGACCTCGGGGTTAAGGAAATAGACCCGGTTGGCCAACCATTTGACCCGAGTCTGCACGAGGCGGTCTCCGTCCAGCAGTCGAGCGAGGTTCCCGAAGGTCACGTCGCGCAGCTCACCCGCAAAGGTTACCAATTAGGTGACCGCCTCTTACGCCCCGCGAGTGTGGTGGTAGCGACCAAGTCAGACTCCGAAAACAACCCATCCTGATATCGCTCCCCATGGCTACCACGCGCGTTCGCCGCGACTACTACGAGATTCTTGAGGTCACTCGCACGGCCACCAGCGAGGAAATCAAGAAGTCCTACCGTAAAATGGCCCTCAAGTATCATCCGGACAAAAACCCGGGGAATCACGAAGCGGAGGAGCGATTCAAGGAACTGGGCGAGGCGTATGAGATCTTGAGCGACGAGCAGAAGCGGGCCTTGTACGATCAACATGGTCATGCCGCGTTCGATCGACGGGCAGGCGCCAGTGCGGGTGGCTTCCATGACGCCAACGACATTTTCCGCCAGGCCTTCGGGGGCAGCACCAACCTCAACAGCATTTTCGAGCAAATGTTCGGGATGGGGCAGGAGCAAGAAGATCCCAACGGACCCGCCCGTGGTTCCGATCTCCGGTATAACCTCGAAATCACCCTGGAAGAGGCCGTCGCCGGGGTGGACAAGGAGATCACCATCACCAAGCCCGCCGCCTGCCCGTCATGCCGCGGCAGCGGTGCAGAGAAAGGCTCGCGACGCATCAAATGCGTCCAATGCGCCGGCCGCGGGCGGGTGGTGATGTCCAGGGGTGTCTTCAGCATTCAGCAAACGTGCCCGCGCTGCGAAGGCACGGGCGAAGTGATCGAGCATCCGTGCCGAACGTGCCACGGTGATGGCCGTACCAATCAGGCCTCAACGATCAGTTTGCGCATACCTCCGGGCGTCGATCACCTCACGCGTTTGCGTTCGAGTGGCAACGGCGAGGCCGGCCAGCGCGGCGGTCCGGCGGGTGACTTGTACGTCGTTTTGCACGTCTCCGAACACGACGTTTTTAAACGGGAAGGCGACGATTTGCTCTGCGACGTACCGATTTCGTTCACGCAAGCCGCCTTAGGCGCGGAATCAGTGGTGCCCACGCTGGGGGGGCGCGCTTCGATCCGGATTCCCCCGGGTACTCAGCACGGAACCGTGTTCCGCTTGAAAGGCCGCGGCGTGAAGAATGTGCAAGGATACGGCACGGGGGACCTGATGGTCCGGGTGCTCATCGAGGTTCCCAGCCACCTCAACGCCGAGCAGCGGGCCCTCCTCGAGGAGTTCGCGCGGACTTGTGACGAGAACGTGCATCCGCAGAAGCGAAGTTTCATCGCCCGCGCCCGCGAGTTCTTTAGCTGAGCGCCCTTCCTCCAGTGTGCATCGCTTTTTCGTTCCCGAGGTTCGCGGCCGCGGCCTAGTTGAGTTGCCCACCGCCGAAACGCGGCATGCGACGCGCGTGTTGCGGTTGAGTTCCGGTGAATCGGTCACAATCCTGGATGGACAAGGTGGGGAATTCCTTGGTCGCCTCGAGGTATCTGGTTCAGAGACGGCCCACGTTCGAATCGAATCCCACCGGCAACACCCGACGCCCGAAACCCTGGTAACGCTCATTCAATCGGTCGCGAAAGGCCCGGCGATGGAGGGTCTGATTCATCGGGCAGTGGAACTCGGCTGTGGCCGCCTGGTTCCAGTGATTTCCGAACATAGCGTGAGCCGCCCCGATTCGGCGTCCGACAAACAATCCAAATGGCAGTCCATCGCCGTCGAAGCCGCCAAGCAGTCAGGCAATCCGTGGCGAATGACGGTGGAACTGCCGGAGTCGATTCGGAATTGGATCGCGCGGAAAGAAGCATTCGAGCTCCTTCTGGTCGCGTCGCTCGAGGCAGAGACGCAACCTCCCCACGTTTGGCTTGAGGAATTCTACTCCAAGCATCAACGGGCGCCTCGGACGATGGGGATCTTGATCGGTCCGGAAGGAGATTTCTCTCCAAGCGAGTATGAGGCCTTTCGACGAGCGGGGGCTCGGCCATTTTCGCTCGGACCGCGCGTGTTGAGAGTCGAGACCGCTGCCACTGCAGCTCTGGCGGTGCTGCAAAGCTTGCTCTGCGTTCGCTAGACTAGGCGCTCGATGGAACGGAGAGCGCGGACCTCCGAAGTCGAACGTGAATCGAGGCCATGAACCTCGTCGTCGCCGACGGCGCTGACTAATGCGGCGCGTGTGGATATACTGGGGGACGCACTGGGATCGTGGTGCGAAAGGAGAGTGCGCGTCGTTCCCTCCGCGACTACTTGGCCTTCGTGGAGAGCGCTTCCGAAAGATTCAAACTTTTCGTTGCTGCCCTCTAGGTCGCACCCCGAACCTGTCCCCAGCGTATGACTGGCTCTGGCATCGTTCTCGGGCTCGCGGAGACGGCGAAGAATTTCGTCGGCAGTTTCACGAACCCGGCCGAACGTCTGGTCACCATCGAGTATCCCGAGCAGCGACAAACATTGCCGGAGAATTCTCGGCAGTTTCCCTTCTTAGTCTTCGACGGAGACGATCCCGAAGCCGGACTGCGGTGCGTGGCCTGTCAGATCTGCGAGAAGGAATGCCCTCCGCAATGCATCTACATCATTAAAAGCAAAACCAAGAAGCCGGACTTCGTGGGCAAAGCCCAGTTTTTCCCGGCCGTGTTCGACATCGATGTTTCGGTGTGCATGAGCTGCCAGATTTGCGTCGAAGTGTGCCCGTTTGATGCGATCAAGATGGATCAAGAGTTCGAACTCGCGACGCCGGACCGGTTTGCTGGGTTGCTCTTCGACAAGCATCGGCTCGCGCGACCGAACAGCCATTTTCAAAAACTACATCCGACGGACGCAGCGGAAACCGATACTCGCCGAGTCGCTGATGTTGAAAAGGCTCGACTAGCCGCGGCTAAAGCAGCGGCCGCCGCCAAGCCCGCCGCACCCGCGACCTCGTCGCCGGAGGCGCAGATTCCGGTTGGAAAACCACCGCCGGCGCCTCCGCCGATGTGAAAGAAAGATCCGGACCACCGGTACAAATCAGTTCGTTTCATTTACCGGTGATTAAGGCTGGTTGGCAAATCTTGGTGGCCACCGCCGCACGTTCCATCGCTTGAAACTCACAGAAAATGCACCTGCGCGAATTCCAATGATGCAGTTTCGCACAGGCGACGGCCTGGCGTCCGCGCAACCGCACGAACACGCTCGCGGCGGCCAGCATTCCCAGCGGCGGCGCTGTGAAGTAGACCCACAACGACGTCCCATCACCCGCAGCCAATGCGCTGGCTAGCGAACGGGCTGGATTCAAACTCATGCCTGAGAGTGGGGCCTCGAAGGTGATGAAGAGAAACACGCAGGCCGCGGCGCAGACACCAGTGTATCGCGCGAAACGGCGAGTGTTGGAAACCGTTAGCACGACGGTCATCAAGACGAAAGTGAGCGCGAACTCCGCGAGCCAAGCGGCGCCTTCGCCCCACGGGCCCGGCCGGGTCTCGACGAAGCTGACCGCAGGGTGGCCGATCCAGGGCCTCAACGCTTGTGTCGCGAGGAACATTCCGAAGGCGCCCCCAACAAACTGCGCCACCGAATAGGCCAGCACATCGCGCGGAGCAACCTTTCCCAGCATGTAGAACGTCAAGGTCACAGCCGGATTGAAGTGGGCACCGGACTGTTGACCCCAGCGATTGTAAATCAGCCCGACCGCCGTCAGCGCCATCGCGAGGCCCATGAGCGCATTGCGAGTAATTCCGGTGGTGACGGCCGTCGCTGCCGGCGACGCGGGATGAAAAAGCAGCACGCCGAAAACGCTCGCCGAAATCATGAAAACGCCCAGGCCGGCGGCTTCGGTGACATACTCGGGCCAATGACCTTTCATAACCCATCGCGAACAGTTTGTTTTGGCTTCGCCAGGCACGGCTCCAGCGTGCCAAGCAGCACCAGCACTGCGCCACTAGCCAGTGATGCCCAGTCGTACGCGGCGTAAGGTCGTGGGCGGATCTCGTCGGGCAGAGCGGAACCACCCCCATGGCGTTCGTAAAACTCCGCCGCGCGATGCACCTGCCACTGCAACGCCAACAATGGCCCGGCAATCAGCAGGCCGCCGACTACGACGAGGGCGATTCTGACGGAAGATTTCATACGGCGATGACTTGCCCGGTTTCCGACGCTTGCGGTCAGGGTGAGGTGGAATGCAGTTCCAGCAGATGCCCGTCAGGGTCGCGCGCCAGGGACTTGTTGGCCGAGGCACCGATACGCTGGTCCAGAATTGGCAGCGGCAAGCGGTCCGCGGTGAGGCGCACACGCCACGCCAATAGGTCGTTGACGCGTGCGTCGGCGGGCATCGATCTTCCACCGGGTGGTGTGAGATATTCTAGAAGCTCGAGGCCGGGGCCTCGCTCGGCCCGCAGCGCCGTGATACGGAGCCGTACTCCAAAGACCTGATTCAGGTGTTCTTGCTCGACGCCCCAGTTTTCCGCGCCACCGACGACGCGGAGGCCGAGGGAATCGCGGTAAAACGCGAGGCTCCGGTCCGTGTCGCTGACCACGATGGCCGTGTGGTCGATACCAAGGAAAAGTTCGCGAGCGCCGGTCTCCGACTCGGCATGTCTCGCGCGCTGCCACTTTGGGTCACCCTTCCCGACCGGGAACCAGATGACTTCCAGCACATGATCCTCCGGGTCGCGAAAATAGAACGCCTTGATACCGCCGGCATTCGGATTCCACGCCGGCAACGTCTGCGGCGCGGTCGAAACATGCTTTACCTTGTGAGCACGCAGAACCTGGTAGGCGCGGTCCATGTCGCTAACGACGATGGCGATGTGCTGGAACCAGTGATCGAAGCTCCGCGAATCGGCAGGAATCGGCCGGCCAGCCAGACCGAGGAACTGGGTGAGCTGGATGCGTTCGTCGCCGAGTTGAAGGGTCGCGGTGCGAGTGTCGGCGCCGGGTAAAGCGGTGAGTTTCTCTAGTTCTGGCCCGTTGGAGTATTCTTCGCCGATAAGACGGAACGGAAGAGTGTTGGTATAGAACGCGAGTTCCTGGTCGAGGTTCCCGACCGACAGCACGATCGGACCGACTTCGCCGACCCCAGACAACGCAACGGCGCTGGCCAGGAGCAACCCCACCCCAGCCACAAGCTCGCGAACGCGAAGCAGTTTCACGCTCATGCGAGCACGGGTTGTCGGTTCGAAATCGATCCCCGGGACGGAATTCGTGCGGGCGAGGACGCCCTGGCTCCAAGTCGTTGCCGCAAATGTGCGCCGACCCGCAACGCGTTTGCGATGATCGTGAGGGTTGGATTCACGGCCGCGCTGGAAACAAGAAAACTACCATCCACAACATAGAGGTTGTCGAGGTCGTGTGTCCGGCAGTTCAAGTCCAGCACGCTCGTCGCCGGATCTTCGCCGAACTTTGCCGTGCCGACCTGATGCCCCAGGCCACTGGTGCCAAGCTTATTGGTGAATGTCTTAACGGAGCCGGCGTTGAAATACTTCCCGTTCGGCAACATGTGACAGCCGCAGCCAATGCTCTTGAGGACTTCTTTCCAACGCGTCATCAGGCGTTCGAACTCGACGGCGTTGGTCTCAGTGTAATCAATGACGATTCGGCCATCCTTGCTTAAGCGGACCTGGTTCTCGAAGCGCGGCAGGTCCTCGCTCGTGAGCCACCAGTCCACCGAATGCTTCGAAACGAACTCGATGTCGAGCGGCGCATACATGGCCTCACTTCCTTCGAGCTCCGCTTTGCTCACCTTGCCGAGCGTTTGAATTTGGCCCATGGGGAACTCGAAGCCCGGCTCGCCCCAATAGTAATCGAAGACGCTGAGCGATTTCTGGAACTTTGTCGGATTCGTCTTGAACGAGCTCACTCCGATCACACTGCCGAGGACATGCTTCATTAGGTTCCGCCCGAGCAAGCCGGACGAATTCGCGAGCCCTTGCGGATGTTGGTCATTGGCTGATCGAAGTAGCAGTGCGGCGGAATTGATCGCGCCGCAGCTCACGACGAACACATCCGCCGTGAGCACAACGGGCTCGCCATCGAGCAGCACTTCGACGCCTGTAACTTCGCGACCGTTTGAATCGGTGAGGAGACGTTCGGCCTTCGTCTCGACCAGCAGGGTCACATTGGGTTCACCCAAGACCGGCCGAACTGCGCTCACTTCGGCATCGGACTTGGCGTGAACGAGGCACGGATAACCGTCGCAGGTGGAGCAGCGGATGCACGGACTCAAGTGCCGCTGCTGCTCATTCAACCGGACACCGAGTGGTGTGTAGCTCGGCTGCAAACCCTGGCTGCGCAACGCTTCGGTAATTTCCGCAATGCGTGGCTCGTGGCTGACGGCCGGCCACGGATATGGACCGCTGCGCGAGGGTTCCGTCGGATCAAGTCCGGCCTGACCGTGAACGTCATAAAGCTCCTCGGCGCGGGCATACCAAGGTTCCCAATCCCAATACTTCAGCGGCCACTCCGGTGAAATCCCGTCCACATGCCGCACTGCCTCGAAGTCGCGCTCGCGCAGCCGAAAGAGCGCCGCTCCGTAGAGCTTGGTGTTGCCACCAACGTGATAGCACATGCCCGCGCGCAAGTCGTTGCCGTCGCGGTCCTGCCAGACTTCGGGGCCGAAGTAGCGCGTGGTGTTGAAGGCTACCTTGGTGTCCCAGTTCTCTTTCTCGCGCGGCAGGAAAGGTCCGCGCTCCAGCACGAGGATGCGCTTTCCGGTCCCGGCCAGTTCATGCAGCAACGTGCCCCCTCCCGCGCCTGTGCCGATGATGATGACGTCGTAATGGTCCATGCTCCGGGATGGGTCGAACTAACGAATGAGTCCTTACGGGAAGGCCACCTCTACTTTCGCCGAAATTCCACCGCGGTCATATCCAACCTAGGAATGATGGCGAACCATCCCAAGTTAGTCTTCGGTGCTGGCGTGGCCGCTCATTTCAAATCGTAGCGCCCGGTTTTCAACGTGCCCACCCGCTTGACCAAGCCAGCCTTCACCAGCGGCCGCAGCAAATCCATCGCGCCCTGTTTGGACACCTTCAACGCGGCCCAGAGTTCTGACGGGGTCATGCCGCCGCTCTTGCCGAGCAGCTTCAACCACTGTTCCTGACGCGGCCGAAGAATCACTTTCTCGCGCGCCGCCGAAACCGAAAGCTGCCCCATCCGCTCCCACACCCGTTCCAGCGTTTGGAGCAAACCCTCGGCGCTGTACTCCAGCCACGAGGTCAAATCGCCGCCCTCGCGCCGCACTGCTTCGAGCGCCGCGTTGTAGCGCGGGCGGTCCTCCCAATAAAATTCATCCACCGCGAAGATGTGGTGCGAATCAAACCCGCGCCGATAGAGCTCCCA
>DLVS01000210.1:1909-4326 GCA_003445095.1 Verrucomicrobiales bacterium | reverse complement strand
AATCTGGACTCGAGGGAAAGGGCGACAATTCGCTGAAAACATCGCGACGCTCGAAATGGCGGCGGTCGCAGAAGGTTCGAGCAACGGCCCGCCTTCGGCCGGTGCCCACTGAAGCCGCAGCTCCAAGCCGGTTGGCCCCACTTACGCGACAACGACCGCGAAAACAGAAAAGCCGCGCCCCAAATCGGGACGCGGCTTGGCGAGCTACGAATCTTCTCCCGAAATCACTGCGAGAGCCGGAAGAAACTCGGACCAGTAGTCGGCGTCAGGGTAACGGAATTGTTTACCACGCCGGGGACGGGCTGCCAGTCGGGCGTCGAAAGGCTGGGCGAACTTTGCAAAGTCCAGCCGGTCACACCCGCTGGCCAACTCACCACCACACTGGTTCCTTGCGTTTGCACACTCAAGGTCGGGGGAACCGCCGCCGCCGTGGGCGTGAGCGGGTTCGTGAAATCCACCCACGCGAAGTAGAAGTTCGAATCGCGCAACGGGAACGCGTCAAAGCCGTTCTCGCCAGCCCCCGGAGCAATGTAGCGAGACTCGATCACGAATCCGTTGGCTGACGGCGCGTAGGTCATCGTGACGTTGTCCACGAGGTTGGGATTGTCCGGGAGCGTCCCGACCGGCTGCAGGATCAGCATGCCGTTCGTGCTCTGTTTTCCCGGAATCGACAGCAAGTAGCGGCCCGCTTCCTGTCGCGTAACCGTGAATTCACCGGCCGAGTGCAGTTTCGCTCCGGTGGCACCCGCGATTTCGCCGCCGATGAGGTTGCCCGCCGTGTAGGGGATGAGAAGGAAGGAGAACTCGCTTTGGTTCGCCTGCACGTACGTGGCCGGGTCCGTCTTGTTTTCCTGAACGCCGCGGATCGCGACCGTCCAACCCGTGCCATCGCCCTTGATGGCGGCGTTGGCCTGCGGCCCGCGCTCGGTGTTGTCGTCATTGGGGGTAACGAACAGGAGCCCGCCGTCACGGGAATCGACCCCTGGGAAGCTGAGTTCCGCCAATCCGCCAAACGTTTGATCGCCCACGAGGTCTACCCACGTTAGCAGCGCGCTCGCCGAATTTTTGTTGATGGCGAGCGTGTCCACCGAGGCCGCTGGGCTGTGCGATGCTGGATCGTGCCAAAACGCTCTCGGTCCTTGCGTCGCATCTTTGAAATAGCCCGCCTGCCAACCTTGCGAGAATGGGAACCACGCGACGGAAATGTCGAACGCGGCGCGTTGGAATCCCCCCGCGCTGTTGGCTTCCGGGTTCGGGTGAGCCCGCGTGTCGCCCAACTTCGACATGCGGGTGTACGGCTGGCCATTGCCAAACGTGCCGTCGTCGAGGTTGAAGTAGGTCGCGCTCGAAAAATCAATGACCTGAAAGGTGTGGGGATAGAACGGAGCCGCGCCGTCATTCCATTGGATGGGTCCGTTGGTTCGCACGGTGGGAATCAGCACACCGTAACGGGGCGACGGAAACCACGCTTGGGCCGGCGCTGAGGTCGCCTGCGGCGTACTGCGGATGCGTTTCGGATTGGAGTAAGGACCGAGGTTTTCCTGGGCCGCCACTGGATCCTGCGGACTGATGCCGAGGTCCAGAGCGCCGCAAGCGTACCGCGAAATCGAGAACGGAATCGGCCCTTGTTGTCCGTCAATGCTAAGGAGGATATCGCGCGAAATCGTCCCGAAGCCCCCGGTGTTCCACACGATGGGACCGCTTTCGGTCAAATCAGCTGAGAAGCCAATTCCATCTGCCGGCAAAGAGACGGTCCAATTCACGGCCGAAACCGATGTGTTGGGGAACGGCCCCGGGGCATCATCCCCGGCTGGTGCACCATTGACCGTTGTGGCCGGCGGAAACGGCGTATCGTGATAATCCTTGAAGGTGGAACGCACCCGCAGGTTCTCGTCTTCGCCGGAACCGACGTGCGCGACCGCCGCCAATCCCACATTGATTGTTTCGGGGAACTGAGCGGAATCGACGCTATACTCCGCCAGGACGGGCCAGTGGACCCCATCCACGCTGTAGAATGTCTGGAACAGATTTCCTTCGCGTTTCACTCGTACCCAAACCGGATACAATTCGCCCTCATTGACCGGACGAAAGGTGCCGTCCCAAGGGCCATCGCCGTAGTGAACAAACTCCGAGGCGTTCTGCGGAGGATCGTCCGTGCCGCCATCTTGGACCGGGCGAAAAATGGTCTCGACGTAATTGGCACCGGCCGTTGGTGTGCCGCTGACTTGGATATCGGGACTACCCGGGGTCAGATTCGCCCGGACGTGCAGCGAGGCTTTGGCCGACTGCTGGGCACCGGTCGGATCGTCGGCATCCACGCTGATAAGTTGGACCTGGACATCGAAATCGCCGGTCCGGGTCTCGTAGTAGTAAGTAAAGGAATCGGCGTTGTCGTAGGTGTCACCACCGCCGCCGGT
>DLVS01000210.1:0-1699 GCA_003445095.1 Verrucomicrobiales bacterium | reverse complement strand
CGGGCAGGAAGCCGGACATCTGGCACACCAGACTGGGCCTGGCAAAAGCCAGTTACGAAAATTCTCAGTCGTAACCAATCTGTTGCCATTCGGAACTGAGAACAACGAATTGCCTCACCCCTGCCCTTTCTCGACCGCGTCGGCGAAAACCGCTAGAGTTAACCCCATGGGGAAGGTCCGACGGACATTCGGCACTAGCGTCGTGCTCTTGCTGACGGTCGTCCTGGCGGGGGCGATTCAGGTGCCGGCGGACGGCACTTTGAAGGAAGGCGTCACCTTCAAACTGGACGGACTCGTCGGAACCGTCACCAAGCTGGACACCCTTCCCTACGTTGACAGCGAATACTCCCGTCGCTTCAAGTTCGATTCCTACGACAATCCGAAGCTGAGGGAATTGCGTGCGCGATACCACCTCGATCAAATCGTCGCGCCCGGCAAAGACGAGTTCGACCGCCAGGTTCTCCTCATGCACTGGACGCATCAGCAGTTCAAAAAGTTTGGGCAGCCATCGACCAACGCGCACGGCGCTCTGGAAATCCTCCAAGCCATTCACGACGGCCACACATTCTTTTGTTCGCAATATGCGCAGTTGTTGGTTTCGGCGGCGGCCAGCCTCGGCTGGGTAGACCGCCCGCTCGCACTGCGGCGACACCAGGGAGTGGCGAAAGTGGGTGGCTCAACCGAGCACTCCGTCACCGAGATTTGGTCAAACCAACACCGAAAATGGGTCATGCTCGACCCCACGAGTGACTTCTATTTGGAGAAGAACGGCATGCCGCTGAACGCGTACGAAATTCGCCAAGAGTGGTTTTACCACTACGGAACGAATCTGGTGTTCGTGGTAGGACCCGAGCGAAAGCGCTACCGGAAATCCGATCTTCCGATTGTTCTCCGCCACTTCGCTGGGTTCGGCGATCTCGCGATTCATCCGGACGAACTCGATAAGTATGGCTTCACCGCCTATATCCCGAACACCGACCTCATGGACTCCGGCTTCGATTACGGCGGGATGTTCATTGTGAAGGACCAGCTCTGTGACGGAACAAAATGGCATGTCCGTGACGTCCCGACGAATCCGGCGACGGACCCGTATTTCCCGATCGGGCAAGCGTCAGTGAGCCTGTCCGTGGAAGAGGGGAAAATTCGAGTCGCTCTGAAAACGCTGACACCGAACCTGAAACAGTTTGAGCATCGGTTCGACGACGGAGAATGGAAGGCAGCGGTCGGATCCATCGAGTGGCCGGTCCATTTCGGTACCAATCGACTTGAAGTCAGAACGATGAACCGGTTTGGCGTGCTGGGGCCACTCTCCGTGGCCGAGGTCGAGGTCCGCGAATGAGAGGTAGCCCGTTGGCCCAATGTGACAATCCGCCCACTGAGAAGGGTGCCAACTACCGTGATGCATCATTACTCAATCAACCGTTCCAACTTCGTCAGCCGCCTCGGCACCGCATTGCAGGGAAACTTCACGGCCTGGATCGTTCGGAAAACTGGCGAGTTCTCAACGCTCCCTTCACCGATCGCGATTACCTGAAGCCGCGACGCACCGCGGCTCAAGTTACCGAGAGCTTGGCGGCGCTGATCGCCGAAGTTGCCAAGTCCCTGCAGCGGCGCGAGGCAGGAGTGATTGGAAAGGATGCAATAAGTGAGGCGCTCAACCCACAGAAGGCCTCGTATTCGCGGAGGTCGTCGACGAACT
>DLVS01000534.1 GCA_003445095.1 Verrucomicrobiales bacterium | reverse complement strand
CGGCCATAGACGTCCGTTTCCAGATCGGTGGGTTCCCACAGACTTTCACTGACCTGATCTTCTGCCATGTCGTTGTAGCGCACCCTGACGGAGAGGGTGCGCACGCTGCGGCCTTCTTGGCGCACCCTGCCAAAGAGATGGTCAGCCATCCGGCGAAGCATGGCCTCGACGTATTCTTCATCAGTGACGTCGCCTGCGAAGGTGGTTTGTTCACTGAACGTGCGTTGCGGCTCACGCGCCGGAATGAGCGGCCGTTCGTCGATCCCCTGCGCAAATTGGCGGATGAGGTGAGCCTGATTGCCCAACACTAATTGGAGCATTTCGAGCGGCGTGCCGGCGATTTGACGAATCTTTGAAAGACCAGCCGCATCAAGTCTGGCGCCGGTTTTGGGGCCAATTCCCGGCAGCCAGCGACTGGGCAGCGGGTGTAGGAATGCTTGCTCGTCTCCGGGCGCCACGCAGTTGAAAGCGGCGGGTTTCGAAACTTTCGAAGCCACCGCGCTCACGAGCTTATTGGAGCCAATCCCTTCGCTGACGGTGATTCTCAGGCGCTGGGCGATAGCGCGCCGAACCGTCTGGGCGATTTCAACCGCCGACTTGGTTCGATTCGAAGTGAGATCAAAATAACCTTCGTCAATCGAGGTCTGTTCCACATCGGGCGTGAAGTCGTAGCAATAACCGAACATCCATTGGGAGAACTGTTCGTACCGTTCGAAATCTCCGGGCAACACAATCAACTGCGGGCAAAGCTTGCGCGCCCGTGGCGTCGGCATGGGCGTGAAAACGCCGTATTTCCGGGCTTCGTAGGAAGCCGAAGCGATGATCCCGCGCTTCTCACCTCCGACGGCCACGGGTTTGCCCCGCAACTTCGGATCGCCAGCCTGTTCAACCGCGGCAAAAAAACAGTCGGCGTCCAGATGGACGATGGTTCGAGGCGGCGACATGGCGCACGGTTGTACCCCAGCGCTTAGGGCAAGGGCGGTCCAACCCCGCTCAGCGGGGGATTTGGCGAATGACCATTCGGAGCACGCCTTGAATCACGAGTTCCTCGGAAGGAATGAGGTCCGGGTATTTGGGATTTTCCGCCCGCAGGTAGGGTTTTCCTCCCTTCACCAGGAATGTTTTGAGCGTGTTCTTCCGGTCGATGAGGGCGGCCACCACTTGCCCGTGACGCGGATCGCCACCGTGTTCCAAAATGGCGATGTCGCCATCACAGATGTGCCGTCCGATCATGGAATCGCCGACGACCCGCAGGGCGAACGTGTTGCGCGTCGGTTTGAAGCCCAATGAATCGATGGCGACCGGCACGCATTCTTCTTGTCCCGCTTCGCGCTCGGCACTGGGCCCTGCGGGAATCGAGCCTAGCAGCGGGATCTCGACCACTGGATGGCGCATGCGCGTGGGAGGATGGATCAGTCGCAACGAACGAACCTTGCCGCGTTCGGAAGAAAGCCAGCCTTTGCGAATGAGCGCTTCAAGGTGGAAGGCGGCGGCGCGTTTGCTCCGCCAACCGAACTCCGCCGCGATTTCCCGAACGGTCGGAGCAGGATCGCCGTTGATCGCTTTGTCCCGCACGAAGTCGAAGACCCGCTGCTGAATCGTCGTGAGCGCCACCATACTTACCCATGCGGGTAATCCTTTGGTCCGAAGCCGTCAACACGAGGATATTCACAGGGGCAGCTCGCCTCGGAATTCAGGAGCGGCGGACAAGGGCAGGTTGGGCGGTTCCAATCCCTCGGGATGTTCGTCCCGAAGAGCCAAAGCGATGATGGCGGCGATCGTCTCCAGGGCGTTGCCTTCCAGCCGGTTGTTAATGAAGAGCAGCACCAACCGACGAGCGACGGCTTTCACCGCTTCCTGGATCAAGTCGGCGCCTGCTTGCCGGGCTTCCTGGTTCACTTCCTTGATCCCGTCGTAAGGTTGGAAGGCCTTCACGGCGTCTTCGTATTTACGGCCAGGTTTGAGAAGAAACCGCGCCGCCACCAGCTCGGGATTGGTTCGGCTTCCTGTCAGCTGCATTTGGGCCGCGACCGAGGGCATGGCATCCCAAGAATTGAAGACATGGGTCACACCGTGGCGCGCGAGACAGGCGAAATACTCCGGAGTTAGCCATGGGCGATTGCGCAGCTCGACGGCGTAAGGCCATCCCTTGGGAAGAGTTCCGAGGAAGCGGTCCAGATCGGCCAGAAACTCGCGCCCATGGGCGTAGTCAGTGGAATAGAACCGGGAGAACTCAAAAATGAGGACACCCACCTTGGTTCTAATGCTTTCGCAGGGTTTGAGGAAAGCCGACGCGAACAGGTCAGCGTTCAGAAAGCGCTCGTTGCTTTGGCCGGCGCGCGCGCCGAAACGAGGCAGATTAGGAAACCGGCGAATGGTAATCTCATCGGTGACCTTCAAGCCGAAGCGAAAATCCGCCGGCACTTGGGCGGCCAAGCCTTCCAAGTAACGCTCGCTCGGGAACGTGTAGTAGGCCGCATCCACACAAACCGTTTTGAAAACTTCCGCGTACTCGCTGAGGCAATCGCGCTCGAAGCGAGCCTCGGCGAATTTCCCGCGCCAAAGATAACGCGACTCATCGTAGAGCTGCCCACACCAGCCACGGTACTTCCACGATGAGGTGCCAATCAGGACTCCGCGGGCGGCCAGCCATTCGGCATGTTTCTTCACCAATGCGCGATTGAAGGACACCCCGGAATTCGACCTCCCGGGCAACGAACTGACGAGGAAGATTCCAGTGCGATCACTGGAGTAATGGATTGAAAACCGGCAGGCTCCCTAAACGCTTCGAACTGTGGTAAAAGGAAACGATGGGAAACTGGCCCGCATTTCTGGAAACCAATTGGTTCAATCTCGTTCAGAGCGTGGGCATCATTGCAGGTCTAATCTTCACCGCGGTGACGATTCGTCGTGACTCCAAGTCGCACCGAATGACAGCGCTCCTGGCCCTGGAGGAACAGCACCGAGAACTGTGGAGCGAGCTTCATCGGCGGCCAGAGTTGGCCCGAATCTTGGCCGGGAAAGTCGATCTCGTGGCGAGTCCCATCACTACGGCGGAAACCGAATTCCTCAACACGGTCTTCGTTCATTTTTGCACCGGGTGGCGGCTTGCGAAGGAACACAAGATCCTTTCAACCGAAGATCTCGCCCGGGACATCAGCGAATTTCTTTCCCGTCCCATCCCGCAACAAGTTTGGCAACAATCGCGGTCCACCCGCGAAAAGCGGTTCGTGGCGTTTGTGGAAGGACATCGAGCGAAAGCGACGAGGCCCAAAAGTGACTGAGTTACGGTGGCAAGGTCTCCACCCGGTAGAAGCGCGCCTGGTCAGGAGCTTCGAGGTCGGTCAGGCAAGTCGAGTTTCCGTCTCCGATTATGGGTCCGTGAAGGTTGAGCCAATTTTCATCGGCGATTCTCGGCGCCCACTGAAGTTGGTAACGCTTTCCCGTCTCCGTCGGCCAACAGATCAGTCGTGTGGCGGAAATGGTGGCTGCGGTGGTGTAGGTCCCGGGCACAAAATCCTGAACGCCCTGCGACTCGAAGCGGAGATCATCAAACAATGCCGAAGCCGCGTCGGTATAAGGCGGTGGGTAGGCGCCTGGATCCTGTTGCATCATGAACAACTTTAGGCGCATCGGGAGATCAAAACCGTCGAGTTCGGTTTGCATCAACGTGGTGAAGCCTTCGCCGGCATCAAACTCGGAAGTCACGGTCAACCCTTCCCGACGAATGCGGAAGACCACATTGGTGATCTGGTCATCCACGTATCCTCGGCTGTCACATCCGCTCGGGTGGCAGTAAGCCGCCCAAAGATGAGCCGGGCCGGTCATGTACATGGCTTGCCAATGTTCAGTAGTGGTCGATTGGATGCTGAGTCCTGTGGACGCTTTGCCCCGGCCGCGGAAACCACGGATCGAAATCCTGAAATCCCCAGTCACGTAGAAGCTTGAATACACGTTCGCGGTGCCCGACCCGGGCCCCGCGCCTTCGTCTTTGAACAGCTCCAATTGGGCGCCGGTCAGTCTTGCGCCGTACTGGGGAGGCGTTTCGATGTACAGGCGCGAATCCAGATTGGTCCCGTTGAAATCGACGGTGTACACGAAGTCGGCGCGAGTGTGCCAGACGATGAGAATGGAGAGGAGCGCTACGATGGATTGGGGAGAAGTGTTCATCTTGCTTGAGTCGCGCGTTGGCGGCCGTGCGATGAAAACCGGGAAGCCCGTCGGCAATCAATGGACATCGGACGACGGTTCAGACCAGCGAAGGTTTTCGCGGACTTCCAAACCCCTCGACCGGCTCAGCCCTTCTGGGTGCCAATCACGACCTGACAAGGGAGATGGTTGCCTTAGCGTTCCTGACGCGATCAGCGTTGTAGTGGTCAGACCGGTCCAGCGCCACTGCCACTCATCAGCTAGCCACCAACAATGAACCCTCCCCGTAAACTACGCCGAAAGCGCGAGCGCATCGCTGGCCGGAAAGCGGAAGCAGAGGCGGAGAATGAGGAATGGTGGAAGGAACGGGACCTCAATTCGTGGTTCATTTGGGCTTGGGGGGACGACGGTTTCAGCGAGTCATTTTGCTGGGATGACGACACCGAGACTTCCGAAAGCGAAACCACCGTGGTGTTCCAGAGCGGATTTCAGCGTGGGCTGGAGCTGCCCGCGCCCGTGCTCGAATGGGCGACTGCCGGGGTTGCGACAGACCCAAACGTAAGGACCGACGTTGATCGGCTTCTTTCGACGCCATCCGCATCTCATCGACCAAGCAGTTCCGATTTCTGAGTGGGCTATTCACCAGTTCACGGAATCTCTGCGCGAGCATCCCGCCGCACAGAAACGCCGGCCGCGATTCACCCTGAAGGGGCGTTCCGGCGCCCGAGTTATCGACGCGGTCGAGCAGTATTTCCAACAATTCGCGGAGCGAGCTCAAGCCAGACGCGAATCGACTTGGCCAGCTCGCCATTGGGATGCCGATCTCGAAGTGGGCGGGGTTCGCTGGACGATTCGGGAGCTGACTTCCGGTCGGGACTTGGTGGAAGAATCGGCCGCGATGCGACATTGCGTGGCCGCCTATTGGCCCGCGTGCGAACAACGGAAATGCGCCATCTTCTCGTTTCGAACAGAGAATCAGCGAACGCTCACGGTTGAGGTTGATCCAGCCACGTGCGTCGTGAGGCAAGCGCGCGGTTTCGCGAACCGCCCGGCCCGGCCAGCCGAGCTGGCCGCGGTTGAAACCTGGCGATCTCATGTCCATTCACTGATAACACTTTTCGCAGCGCAATTGTCGAATACGTAAGATCTAAGATCTGACCGATTGCCCTTCAATGGGCTATGCCTCCCCGCGGCGGCATTAAGTACCATCTCCTGGGATGCCATTGCTGCTCCGACAACTCCGTTCAACGAATCAACGCATCGTTAGTTGTTTGAGATTCGAGCGGCATCCAAACCAAGGATCCATAAATCAGATTGGCCATTTTACCTTGACGAAGCCAGGCAACTTCTTCGGGTGAAGGGTTCGAGCTCTTGTCGCTGGGATCATCAAGTGTAGGTGAGAAGACCCCGCGATGATTGGGATTCAGGTAGGCATTTGCATCGCGGAGCAAGAAATCCGATATGCGGCCGGCCACGGGATCTTCGATGACGACTTCATAACTCAAACGGCCGTCAGTCTCCACCCAGAGATAACCGAAGACGGCGCCTAATTCATCGACCATCGCTTGGCCTTCCACGGATCCGTGCTGTCCGCCAAAAAGACTGACCAGATCGGGATCGTTTTCATCGACTTGAAAAGTCACGGACTGTCCGGTCGCGCGTGGTTTCCCACGCTGCACCAGCTTCATGATCCGTCTTCGGTCGTTTCCTTCGGGTATCATGGCTGAAGTGAGCGCACCATAATCGGCAAGAATTCGGCGATCCAGAATTGACCCAGTGGACAGGTGCCCCACCGACCAAACGGAAAGCATCGAGTCGTTGCGAGTCCAGATTCGTGCCCGCTCCAACAAATTGAGCGGCAAATAGCAACGCGACTCATGAGATCGCTCTTGCGGGTGCGGACTATGCCGCCGCAATGACGCTTGGCCGAGAGCAGGATCAAGCCGGGTCCACTTTTGCCAGCCGGACCTGGCAGCTTGGGTCGAAATCCGCCGAACCGAGCAATTGCGAAACTCTCGCTTCACCACAACTAATGGTAGTGACCTGATTTGACGACCACTATTAGTGGATTAGATTCCTTCGCCTCAGGTGATCACGCACCCGACGGAGTCAGGATGGATAGCAGTGTAGAATTGGCGGAAGAAGGGAGGTCGAGAGCAACGGCTGCCCGGCGGGTAGGCCACGGCTCTTCGGTTAACGCCAGCGACGTTACTCGTCACATCAAGCTCGACGTTCAATGCGAGCTTTGGGGCCGAGCGGCTGGCCGCTGTCAGTTCAACGGCTGCAACCTGCCTCTTTACAAATCGCCCGTCACGCAGGAGCGGGTAAACCTGGGCGAAAAGGCCCACATCTACTCGTTTTCTCCGATCGGCCCGCGGGGACGAGGTCCCCTCGAACCGACACCCGAGCAGGTCAACGGAATCTCAAACCTGCTGCTCGTGTGTCACGGCTGCCACAGGAAGATTGATCAGGACGAACAGGGAGCCCGTTACTCCGCCAAACTTCTAAAGTCCTGGAAAGAAGCGCACGAGACTCGCGTGCGGATTGTGACTGGGATCTCTCCGAACAAGAAATCTCACGTTGTCTTATACGGCTCGCGAATTGGGGATGAGCGGAGCCCGCTTCACTACGACTCAGCCGCCGAGGCGATTTTCCCGGATTGGTATCCGACCGATGCCTCGCCCATCAACCTGTCGATGCAGTCGCTCCATGATGATAGCACCCCGGAATTTTGGATTACCGAGAAGCTCCATTTGCAGAAGGCGTTTGATCGCCAACTGCGACCGCTCATCGAGGAAGGTTCACCCAATCAGTTCTCGATCTTTGGTTTCGCTTCGCAACCGCTGCTCGTCCTACTTGGTTCGCTCCTGACCGATAAAATTCCCTCCGAGGTCTACCAACTCCGCCGGAAGCCTCCAACCTGGCGATGGCAAACCGCGGCCAGCCCGATTGCATACAGGATTGTAGAGCCCGCGAAGTGTAGTGGAGACCCTGTCCTGATAATTTCCTTAAGCGCGCGAATTGTCCACGAACGAATCGCAGCCGTGCTTCCGAAGGACTCATCGATCTGGGAACTCACAATCGATGAGTGCCACAATGATTTCCTTTGCTCGAAACAGCACCTGGTGGAGTACTGCGAAGCCGTTCGAAAGGTGATGGTCGCAATCACATCGGCGCACCCGCGTGCCAGCAGGATTGCCATCTTTCCGGCGATGCCGATCGCCTGCGCTATCGAGTTGGGCCGAGCTCGTCAGCCCAAGGCGGACCTGCCGTGGATCATCTTCGACCAAAACAACAAGCACCGCCGATTTATCCAAACGATAACCATAGGAGAACACGCATGAGTGATCGATCTATCGCGATTCAACCAATCCCCTACCACGGCCTCGTTAAGCCGCAATTCGGAACTCCGAGTGAGCAATATGAGCGAAAGCGCGCAATCGGAGGATACTTAGAACTCATCTGCCAAGAGCTTGAACTTCCCGAAACCAAACGAAGCGCGGCTGAGTCTGCCTACCACGCCGTTGGGAAATGGTTGGACGAGTGCCCTATCATCGGCAGGTTCAAACCCAAGATCTTCGTGCAGGGTTCGGTTGCCCACCAGACCACAGTAAAGCCGCGGAATGGAGATGACTTTGACGTGGACCTTGTTTGCCATCTCTCGATGGGCGACGAGTCACTGCCGCAGGCGGCGGTGAAGAAGGCCATTGGAGATCGGCTGCGAAGCCATGGGACTTACGGCCCAATGCTCAGTGAATATCGGCGTTGTTGGCGGCTAGATTATTCCAAGGAGTCGCAGCTTCATTTGGATATTACCCCGGCGGTTAATAATTCGAAGTGTACGAATGGCGGACTCTGCGTGACGGATCGTGAAGCGCGCGCGTGGCAGCCAAGCCACCCCAAAGCGTTTGTTGATTGGTTCGCATACCATGGCTTGAACCAACCCAAGTTCGAAGTCCCTCCCTTTTGTGAGGATGGTCACCTGCGGGCGGAAGTTGCTTCGTTTCCGAAACACACGCCCCTGAAAGGGCTGCTACGGCGTTCGGTGCAATTGTTTAAGCGCCATCGCTGTCTGCATTTCCGAGACCGATTGAATGTGGCGCCCATCTCGGTGATTCTGACCGCACTCTCCGCTGAATCGTACGCCGAGGCTGCCCTGTCCGACCGAGTCTATCCCAGTGAACTCGACCTGGTTTGTGACGTGATCGCTCGGATGCCCAATTTTATCGAGCGACGATGGAATGGTAGCCGCATAGAATGGTGGGTCCCGAACAAGACGACCGAAGGCGAGAATTTCGCCGACAAGTGGAATCACAACCAAGCCTTGCCAGAAGCGTTTTGGGAATGGCACGGGGCAGCGAGCCGACATTTCCAGGCCCTCGCTGAATCTGGCGACGGTTATCCTCTCTTTGCCACTCTCGCTGAGATTGGCGGAGAAGGAGTCGTGAAAGCCGCTCAAAGCCGAGTTGTGGAGGCGGTCTCAGCAGCGAGAGCCAACCGTACTCTGCGCGTGGCTCCGGCCGGTACACTGGGTCTGGCAACTGGAATCACAGTCGAGGGGAACACCTTTTTCGGATCGTGACTCGCTTTGGACCCAGTGGCCGCCAAAAGCTGACGATTGCCCAACAACTGTTGTCTTTGCGGGCAGACTATCCGACCGGATGGGGCGAGACTTGTGACGGCAAGCTTGTGTGGCGTCAGTCACTTCAGCCGACGGTTCTCAGCCGAAAGTTCCAGATTCGATTGGTGTATCGCCTTACCGGCTCACCAAGCACCTTCGTTGAATACCCTTCACTGGCTGAACTGGCCCAAGGCCGAAACATTCCCCATCTCTATGAGCAGGAATCAGCACGGCTGTGTCTTTATCAACCCAAATACCAAGAGTGGACCACGGACAGGTTACTTAGCCGCACTATAGTTCCTTGGGCGAGCCTCTGGCTCCTTTATTTTGAGGACTGGCTCATCTCAGACGAATGGAAAGGTGGGGGTGAGCATCCCGTGACGGCGAAGTCGGCGAGTTGAATGCCCTTCGAGACGGACTAACCAGGAATACACTTTAAGCTCCCGTCATCAGCCATGCTGCCCCTCTCCACTCTCAACCAATTTGGCACGAAGTTGGAGTATTTCCCGCGCTGGGGATTGGTGGCGCTGGCCGCTCGGAGTTGCCTTAGAGAACCACAAATTATGACCGGGTTTCCTTCCGGTTATCTCACCCGAAGCAGTCAAAGCCCAGAATTGTTTCGGCGATTGTCGTTGATCCGTGCGGCCGAAACCTGCGCTGCGGCCGCCTCGGCTCCAACGCGGGAGATCGTGACTGACGCCCGTCGATCGATCATTGCGGCGGAGAGGCGCGGTAACAAGTCGATCCTGGCATTCCAACAACCCGGATTTGGGGCGGAATCGATCTCCGCCGCCGACTGGGTGATCAGCGCGGCCGGCCGGCCGGAGGAAGACGAAGCCAAACGGGACGCGGTAAGGGCGGTCGTGCTCACATTCGGAGGTGCCCGGTTGGCGAGCACGCAGCGCGCGATACTGAGGGACGTTCAGACGCTTCATCGAGCCGCGCGTCAGCAGGCGTGGACCGACAACAGCCCGGTGCCAACTGAGTTTTTCGCGACGCATTCGGACTTCACCCGAGAATTGCTTCTGCTGGGGGACAGCGGGGTCCAAATTGTCACGGCCTTCTCCCGTGATCTTGCGGACTATTTGCTCCGAAATCCACAGAGCCTGTATGCGCTTGCCCCTCGCCATTTCGAGGAATTCATCGCTCACATGTTGGAACGGCGGGGTTTTCAGGTCGAATTGACGTTGCCAACCAGAGACAAGGGCCGAGATATCATCGCCATCCGTTCTCGGACGAAACCGGTAAAGTTGTTGATCGAGTGCAAACGGTATCATCCCGAAAACAAAGTCGGGATCGACATCGTTCAACGTCTTTATGGCGTGGTGATGGATGAGGGAGCAACCCAGGGAATTGTGGCGACCACCTCTTATTTCACGGGGGACGCAATGGTATTTCTTCGGAGGCACCCCAGAAAATTAGATCCCAAAGATTTTCCTCGGCTCGTCAAATGGCTCCAGGAAAGGGACCAGAATCTCCTTCAGACATCGGTCGACCAAGAATGCTAACGTTCGGCGCCGAGCAGTGATCGAGTCGCTTCCCATTTCGAATGGCCGCGGCCGTCCTGTTATCGAGCACAACTGTCGAATATGTAGATCTGTCCCTGTTGCCTCCTTACTCACCTGCTGGAACGGTGCGGTTTCGAGGTTGGGGCTGGGATATCATTGCGCTCCGTCTTTTTTGTTACAGCCTATGGGACCGCCTTTTTCTCGGGACTCTACCATAGTTCACCTTCATGCTTCACAGCGGCTAAGGTGCCGCCCGCATATCAACTACGCCATGTACTAGTCATGACAATATTGCCATTCGACTTCAATTGTGATAATATGTTTATATGCATAGTGCCCGCAGCATACTAAATTCGCGTGTCGCCATGAGTATTCATTTAATACTAATCGGTTTGCTGTTTGCCGCGTTTATTGCAATCATTAACGCATCACACATTGTGTCTGACATGGAGCAGATTGCTCTTCGCATAATTGCCGCGATTGGAGCATTTCTAATACTAGCCGGTCTGCTTTTTATCGTGCATATGAAATGCCCGGCATGTGCTCACAGGTTGAGCAGTCCTCTTGAATTTATGTCTATTGCTGATATAGTAAGAAAAAGGTTTCCGGCTAAGTTTACACATTGCCCAGCCTGCGGTGTTTCTTTTGACATCGCCCCAGCAGAACGTCGCACGAATCGCTGACAATGCGGCATGGCAAGAAGCGTGCTCAGGTGTCTATGATAGCGAGCGATAAGCCTAGTTACTGTAAGGCGTGATTATTATTCGCTTCGCAAGATGCACACGGGATGTGGTGCGCCTTTCTGCTTTTTACGATCTAGCTGAGTGACTTATGGCTCAAACACACCCGGTCCACAGCTCACTATGTACTCATATACCCATTCTGGAAAGCCTGGCAATTGTTGCTTCAGCACAGCCGTAACCCCATTGCCGACTTGGTTGTCCATAAAGTCATTGAATCCACTTAATATTGGTCCAAAGACAACTGCGACAAGTACGACACCAGGTGCAGTGCCAACAAACAGGAATGTTAGCGCTGCGCATTTGGCGGCAATTTCTGCAGATCTTTTCGGGTTTGTTCCCCCTGCAGCGTAAGAGAAAAGGCCGGTCACAAGTCCGACAAGCGCACCGGCTGCGGCACTCAGAAGGACTCTCTCTATGAAAGTGGTGCCTGTTGGATCAGTAAGACTGTAGGGATTATTGACCGCATAACGGTACAGATTGTAGTCTAAACTCTCAAACCCAATTGGGTCTTGACTGGCAAACACTCCAAGTACTGGTGAGTAGTACCGAGCCCGGTAAAAATAGAGCCCCGTTTCGTCGTCCAGTTCTCGTCCCGTGAACAGGAACCGATCTGCCGCCAACGGATTGCTTTCGGAATGCGTTTGGCCAAAGCTGGTGTACTCAAAGCGCGCTACCGCAGTGCCCGTTGCGTCCGCTATGTCTCGAATCGTGCCGACATGGTCGGTAAGATACCAGCCGCGCCCGTCGCTCGCGCGCTGACGGGCGAGCAGTTCGTCAATCCTCGCACCGTGCAGGTAGCGGGCGATGACGGCGTTTGCTCCATCGAGATCGGCCCATGAATCATCCTGGTTGTAAAGGAAACGCACGCTGTCCGTGCCTTGTGGCCCAGTCACCGTCTTGGCCAACCGGCGATTCATGGCGTCATAAACGAACGATACGGTCTGCGTCACCACGCCGCCGGGGTTGTCATCCAGCACGCTCATCAGTCGGTTGCGATGATCCCATTGGTAGGTCGTGAGTACGCCGGTCACGGTGTTAGACCGCGAAGCCATATTCCCCTCGAAGTCGTAGGTGTAGCTATTGGTGCCGTCGGATAGAATTTGGTTGTTCCCTCCGACAACGTAGTTACCGCTGGATTGTGCGGCCTCCCGGTTGCCATTGGCATCGTACCGGAAGTTTTCATTCGGTTGGGCGGAGTTGAAGGCGTTCGTCAGTTGTCCGGTCCGGTCGTATCCGAAAGTCGAAAACTGGGCATCGCCTAGAGACGGACGCGAGATCGTCCATTGGCGAATTTGCCAAGCCTCGTCGAATTGGTAGTCGTAGCGGGCCAATGGTTCGCCGGTCGGACCGAGGTGGGTGATGTTGGTGACGATGCCGGCGATGTTGTAAGCGTTGGTGGTGAATCCGGTTAGGTCGGTGCCTGGGAGATCGGCATACCGCTCGGTGCGAATACGGTTGCCGGCCTTGTCGAATTCAAAGTCCACCCGGGCCTCGCCAACGGAAAGCTCGGTTTCTTCCCCAACATCGTGCCAGGTCCGGCTTCGAAGCGTGTTTCGATTGTCATACTCCGAGCCGACCTGCACTCCCCGGTTGTCGGTCACAGTCTTCACCTGCCCGTTCGGTGTGTAGGTGTAAGAGAGGATAAAGTCGGACTGACCGGCGGTCAGCGATTGAACGACCCGTTCCAACCGATTCAAGGCGTCGAACTGGTAGTCAAACCGGGCCACGTCCTGGTCGAGGGCGAGAGTCTGTACCCCGAGTTCATTGAAGGAGAAAACAATGCTCTTGATGATGTTCGACCCTTCCCACCAGACCTCATTGGTCATGCGCCCGAGGGCGTCGTTGGCAAACGTCCGGCGGCGCTTGTTGCGGTCAATAGTCTCGATCTGGTTGCCCATCGCATCGAGCACGAAGTGGTTGGTGTTGTTGAATGTATCAATCCGGTTGGTCACCCGATTGGCCGCGTCGTACACGAATCGAGTGACGTTGCCGACCGCGTCAATGACGTGGGTGCGGTTACCATTGGCATCGTACCGGAACTCGTTGGTGCCGCCTTCCGCGGTGATGATGAAGTTGGTGCGGCCGAAGTCATCGTAGAGGAAGTGAGTCTTTCGGCCCAAAGCATCTTCGATATTCGTAAGCCGTGGCCCCTCATAGTGATAGGTCGTCCGGTTCGTCATCGGATCCTCGACCCAAAGCAGCCGTCCGTCCGCGGCGTAGTTGAAGCGGTTCGTCGCCCCCAACTCGTTGACGACCAGATTGGTACGACCAAACGAGTCGTACTCATAACGACGGAACGAGCCATCGGGATTGAACACGATTCCTGGCCGTCCGCATGAACACCCGCCCTCGTACACAAACGAGTTCGTGTTCCCCACCGCATCCACAAGATTGGTCACTCGGCCCTGGGAATCGCGCCCAACCCGCGTCACGTAACCCAGATTGTTGATCACTTCGGTGAGTTGCCCAGCCGCGTTGTATTGCAGACGCAGCACCTGCCCGAGCGCATTGGTCACGGCGGTAGGCTTGCCCAGCTCGTTGTAGGCAATCTCGGTGATGTTAGTCAGCGCATCGGTGATGCGCGTGACATTGCCGCGGGCGTCGTACACGAAGTTGGTGGTGTACCCATTGGCATTGGTGGCGCCGATGAGATTGTTGTTCTGATCGTAGGCGAAGTAGTTAGTAGAAAGGCCGGGAATCATCCGAACCGTTTCATTCCCCCGGTCATCGAAGTGAACGATGGTCTGCGTTCCCCGCCCATCGGTGAACGTGCCGACATTCTCGTCGGCATCGAAATCTTGCTTTATCGGGTTCCCAGCCGCGTCGCGGACCTCTTTGAGCACGCCGTTCTCGTAAACTAGCCCCAGCGCATTCTTACCGAACGGATCAACGATGTTGGTCAGGAAGTGAGCGCGCGCGGAGTCGTAGGCGTACTGCGTGATGTTGGTGGCTTGATCGGTGAACGCGCGCAGGTCGCCCGCGGCATCGTAGGTGTACAGGAGTGGAAGCCCCGCGGGATCAATGATCCGCTCGATTCGTCCCCGCGCATCGCGAACAAACTGGATGCTCTGATCGGAATTCGTGCTGCCGGCGGGGTAATGGAAAATGCCGTCCCGCGTGTAACGAATGCTGTTCCCGCTCGTGTCGGTGATGGTCTGAAGCCCCTCGGTGCGAGAATACTCGTAACGAGTGCCATCGCGGGTAAACAGGCGAGCGGTGTCGAGGGTCAGCTGGCTATCGAAGACATCGTTCAACGACGTGCTGCCGAAATACACGTTGTCTAGCCCGTCGGCCTCCAGACGATCGAAAACGCCTGCGTCCGGACGGAAGAACATCCGAGTTGCTGCCACGACCCAAGCGCCGCCGGTAACCCGAATGTCGGTCGTGAATCCGATTCGCCTGCCGTCTGGACCGGTTAGATAAACGCGGGCGCCAGGCTGGACAATGCCTTCGGGAGTTCCCACTCGGATCATGGCGTCTTGGAGGCCGAGACTCCATCCGTAGCCAAAGTCGCCGACTCGATTTGCGACGCGTGAGTCATAAACGCGCGACACCGTAACCGGGATACCCGCGAGCGGAATCGTCAGATCCGTGAAAGCGATCCGGAATTCGCCGAACTTAAGGTCCCCTTCGATCCCAACGACCACCGGCTCGTACCAGCCTTGGCCAGCCTCATCTTGGGCATAGACACGAATCACATAAGAATCGTTAAGGAGGCTCAATGGATCAAAGGTCGCCACCGTCACCGCCTGCAACAACGTCACCGGCTGATCCAAAGTTACCTCGCTCAACGTCGTCCAGGCTGGATTCCCTTCCGCGATGTTGTTGAGATTGACCTGGTCAGCCGGCGCGAAATCGACCTGATACTTTACGATGGGAACCGCATTGGAAATTGTCGCAATGATTGGAACTTTTTTGGAAATGACGGCTCCGTTGGTGGGAGAAAGAATGCTCACGAGTAACGAGTTCGGAGCGTTGGGATCATAGAATTGAATCGAGCGACTGGCGCTGCCCACATTCCCCGCGGCATCGCGCGCCACCCCAGTGAGCAGGAAGAGTCCACCGGTTGTGATGGGAATGGTTGCGACTCCGGACGTGTTAAGTGGATAGCTTCGGTCCCCCACTCGCAGGACCCTCTCAACCACGCCCACATTGTCGGTTGCCTTTACTTGCACCGAGACCGACGAACCTAAATCACCCGTCCACACTCCGTTTTGGATGAAACCCGAGATCAAGTTAAGAGTGACGACCGGCGGAATGTTGTCCGCAACCACGGTGACGGAAAACTGCTGTTGAGTGGCGCCGCCAAAACCGTCGCCGACCTTTATCAACACCGTGTGTTCACCGAGATCGCTTTGAGTGGGCAACCATTGAATTCGCCCAAAACCGTCGATCGTCATTCCAATTGGCGCTTGGACGAGCTGGTAACTCAGAGGATCGCGCTCGGGGTCAGTCGCGCGAACATCGTAGTAGTACGAGATTTCCGGAATTGCGTTCGTACGAGGCGTCGAAGTGATCCGTGGAGCTTCGTTGGCTCGCACCGTGACTGAGAATCGTTGCCCCGAGCTCGCTCCGGACGGGTCCTTGGCCGAGACAATGAAGTCCATCGAACCCACCAGACTATGCGGAGGCAGCCACCTGACCGTACCTGAAACACGTCCTGGCGAAGATGGCCCCGGCAGCAACGTGGCTCCCGTGGGAGCTTGGAGAAGCTGAAGAGAAAGCACGTCGCCATCGGCATCGGTCGCCGCGAGCTCGTACTGATAGGCTTGTCCGGATGCCGCGCCGCGGGGAGGCGTCGAAGTGATCACCGGCGGCTGGTTCGCTTTTTCGTCGGTGACGTGAAGAGTGTAAGACTGCGTGTCGCTTCCCCCTCGCCCATCCGTAGCCCTCAACTGGACCAGTTGAGGTCCAAAGGCATCGGCTGGCACGACCCAGCGAAGGAGGCCATTGGTGGAATCGATCGTCATCCCTGAGGGAGCTTGTTCGAGATTCCAGGAAATGAGGTCGTCGTCCGGATCGCTGGCGCGCGCGGCGTAAAGGTAAGTGGCTTCCTTCGCAGCAGCGACCGGTGGTGTCGAAACGATGTTGGGAGGGCGGTTGACGCAGCCGACTTCGACAAAAAACTCCTGGCGATCGGCGCCCAAAAGGCCATCGCTGACTTCGACAACAAATTGGTTGGTGCCCAACTGATCGAGGGTGGGAATCCAGCGAAGGGAGCCGGTTTCTGGATTTAACGAAGCGCCGTCAGGCCCAATGACAATCCGCCATTGAAGTGCATCTCCGTCCGGATCCACTCCGACCAGGTCGTACTCATAGGTCTGCCCGGCCGTTGCCTGCTCTGGAGGGCTGGAAACGATGGCTGGAGGTGAATTGGCGAATGAATTTCCGACCACTACCTGAAAAGTCTGGGTCGCTTTTCCCCCACGACCGTCCGAAACATCGATGGTGACTTCGTTTGTACCCAATTGGTCAGACTTTGGCGTCCAGGTAAAAAGCGCTCCGTTGAACGGAGGCTCCAAGACCGCCCCGTCGAGACCGATTAAAGAGTTGGTGAGCGTCATACCTTCCGGTCCGGACACGAGGGCGAACGACAACGGGTTTGCATCCGGATCAATGGCCCTGGCGACGTAAAGCCACGGAGAACCGAAACGCGTCTGAATTCGCGGGTTGGTGACGATTTGTGGCGGCGAGTTGGGCGCCAACGGTCGCACTTCAACTTCGAATGCTTTCCTGGAGGTGTCTCCTTCTGAGTCGATGGCGACAAGATCAATCACCTGAGGACCCACTTGAGCCAGGATTGGGGTCCAACTGACAATCCCATTGGTAGAATTGAGGGAAAAGCCCACCGGAGGATTGGTCACCCCGAAATGTACGGTATGACCCTCGCTGTCCTGCGCCTGGAGTTGCAGAGTGTATAATTGATCAACGACGGCTGTTGTGGGTAGTGACGTAATCAAGAATGGGGCACTGTTGGCCGGGGAGACGCTGACTGATATGGCTTGGATCGCGGACCGGCCAGCGCCGTCGCTCGCGCGAATGATCACTTCATGAACACCCAGCTCGTCACGAGAAGGTCGCCAGGCGAGCAACCCAGTGTTGGTATGAACGACCATACCGAATGGCGGCGAAATCAGCTCGTACCGCAGCGTCCCCGAATCAAAGCCGCGGGTGATAGGCTGATACACGAAGGAAGAACCCACCCGAACCGTTTGTGGTCCGGGAACTGAGACAAAGTGAGGATCAGGATCCAGCCCTTCGCGCACAATGAAACTTCGCTCGATGAGCTCCTCGTCTCCTAAAGTGATTTCATGTGCACCAGTCGAGGGGACCGCCACTGACCATCCGGGCAACACTTCCAGCGCAAGCGAATACGTTCCTGATGGCACTCCGCCTATTACGTAACCTTGAAAATCGGTCGTACCGGTCGGTTCACCGATGTCTCGTCGGCTGTTGCGATTAAGATCCAGATAGACCTCCCAACCGTCTTCGCCGAAAATATCGGGTAGATCGTCTCCATCCGTATCGCTTAGGACTTCGCCAATGATTGTACCGTTCCCCGACCCTCGAACGTTGATGACGAAAGAGCGCTCATCAGTTCCCCCGCGGTCGTCGCGGGCTCGGACTGTGACTGAATGTGGCCCAACGTTGACTCCATTGGCAGTCCAGCGCAGGTCGCCGGTTTGCGGATCAACAACTAACCCTGCCGGACCTGACACCAGTTCGTAGGTGAGTACGTGGCTATCGGGATCCAAGGCGGCAACAGCCCCTTGATAATCGACGCTGACGCTCGGGACCTGGTCGTGAACAATCGCCAGGCCAAGGACCCCTCCCAAGTACCGCTCCGCGTAGAAGCAATCTAGCGAATAGATTTGCCCTTTGGTGAGCCCAAGCTCGTCCAAGTGCAGTTGACTTGCCCGCTCGCCGTGGACTCCGCCCAGGTCAATGACCAGACGACCCTCGAGAAATACCCACATGTCATCATCAC
>DLVS01000065.1 GCA_003445095.1 Verrucomicrobiales bacterium | reverse complement strand
CGAAAAAGAAGAAGGACGGTAGAGCGAGATTGAACTGAAGGTGATCCCAGAACTCGGGCCTAGCGCGGATCGCGACGGCGATGGTGGCCAGTGCGTAGAGAATGACACCCACGCCTCCGCAGACTCGGTCCAATCCGCATGCAAGCAGTATGTCTGGAAAGGGGTGGCGGTGGCGTCGGGCATACCATGCCGACTTGGCGACGTCGCTGAGCGCCGCTCCGAGCATGGCCGCATTGAGGGCATTGCCGACCAACACTCCGCGCCACGCGGAGAAGAAACCGTCGTTCACTCCTTGCGAACGCAGCATCCACTGCCACCGAACCGCCAGAAGGACGCCCGCGCTGAGAACGCACAATAATGCTGCGCTAGCCGGCAGAGCTCGTGCCCCCGCCAGAGCCTGGAGGATTCGCTCCGGGTGAATCCGCCAAAATATCAGGGCGAGGATCGAGGCCGACACTCCCACCGCCACCCAACGGTGCCGTGCGAAAGGCGCCAACCGGGAGCCAAACCCGGTTATTTCGGCAAGGCGCATGAAACGCGGTAGGTAACGATCAGGCCAACGCTTGGAGACGACTTAGCTAGAATAGCCGCGAGGATGAGCGCGGTGCCATTCCCAAGCCGTGCGAATGATGTCTTCTAGTTTTGGATATTTTGGGGTCCACCCGAGCTCGCGATGCGCCTTGTCAGCGGAAGCGATGAGGGACGGGGGATCGCCTTCGCGTCGCGGTTGCTCCACCACCGGGATGGGGCGACCGGAAATCCGGTGGCACGTGTCGATAACTTCACGCACCGAGTAGCCGGTTGAAGTTCCCAAATTGAAATGCCCCACGAGGCCTGGGGCCAACGCTAACCGGTGGGCGTCGGCCAAATCGGCCACATGAATGTAGTCGCGCACACAAGTTCCATCGGGGGTCGGGTAATCGGTACCTAAGATTTCAACGTGCGGCTTCTGCCCGAGAGCCACTCTCAAAACGTTGGGAATGAGGTGAGTTTCGACCCGGTGATCCTCACCATACCGCTCGCTTGCCCCGGCGGCGTTGAAGAACCGAAAGGCGACGAATTCGAGGCCGTACCGGTCGTGGTACCAATTGAGGATTTTTTCGAACATCAATTTCGATTCGCCGTAAGGGTTGATCGGGTGCTGTGGCATCGACTCTTCGATTGGGACCCGCTCCGGAGGCCCATAGGTCGCGCAACTGGAGCTAAACACAAACTTGCGGACTCGAGCAGCGACGGCGGCGTCAGCCAGGTTGAGAGCAGAGGCGACGTTGTTGCGGAAGTATTTGGATGGGTCGGCCATCGATTCCGCGACCAAAGCATTCGCGGCAAAATGGATAATGGCTTCCGCTTTTGTTTCCGCGACCGCCCCTATGGTCCGATCGCGGTCAGCGAGATCTGCTTCGATCCAGTGGGCGCGCGGATCCACGGCCTTCCGATGTCCTTCGGACAAGTTGTCAAAGACGGTAACGCTATGGCCCGCATTGCAGAGCGCTTCGACGCAGATTGATCCAATGTAACCGGCGCCGCCGGTGACAAAAACGTTCATTGTTCGGACCACGGTACGAATTGCCTAGGTGACGGCGCAAAGGAATCCTCCGTGGGTGGGTCTGGAAGGGTAGGGGATTGATTGAAACGACCTGGATGCAATCAGGCCGTTTCCTATTCTGGTCGTGGTGGGGTTGGAATACTCATTGGCGCTTCTGGGGCTGGGGCTGCGCGACCTTTTGTTGCGGGTGCAACAAAAGGTGGCACACGAGAATGTGGGTTAGGGCCTCCACCAAATGGAAGTGCTCAATGTTGCCGTAACTTGAGCCGATGATCTACGCGACGGGTTTGCGTGTACTCAAGCGGCGGCAACTCGCTCAGGGTGGGAGATTCGGTTTCCTGGAGAAGATCGCGGGCGAGCTGCTGGAGTTGGGTCCATCGCGGCCACTCTAAATGAGGCGCGTGAACCAGTTGCCGAAGCAAACTTCGCCATTCGATAATAATCCGATCCACATCGCCTGTACCGAGGAACTCAGTGGCAAAGCGAGACTTCGACGCAGGATTCCGGTGGATTGAACGGACCACAACCTCAGCGCCACTTCCGTATTTGGGTGGAACGCCGCTTTCGAGATATCCGGGGACGCTCAGGTGCCCATACGCCATTCGGCATGCGACAGCGAGGCGGCCGCCCCAGCGGTCCTCGGGGCCGGCGAAACGAAATCCGGCGTCAAGATTTGCCAGGTCGTACACCAATTCGTCGAGGGGATAGGTGGCGTCGTCCAAGGCGGCCGCGACCGCCAATCCATCGCCACCGTGGAAAAAACTTACCACGCGACCCCGGACTGTGGGACGGCCCTGGGAATCGACCAATTCGAGTCGTCGCCAGAGCAACGCAGTACCGGTGCTGGCGGACAATTGTCGGCATTCGGGGACCCATTCACAATTGGCGCAGGCCTCGGGAAACACTTCGCGCTCCCGGGGCTTCCACAACGCCACGCCGTGAGCATCCACCGAAACCTTGGCGGTTTGATCGGCCAGACTAACCAAGGCGAGGATAGTCTCCGGTTCTTCGATGAAACGAACTACTGGGAGGCGTTGCGAACGCAAGCTGCGTTCAATCAAGGGAACGACTAGAGTTCGCCAAATCTCCAGTCGAGTCGCCCGCCCGTTCCAGCCCGTCTGCTTTCGGATCCATTTCGTCAGTTCGACGCCATCGTCGCCAGTTCGCTCGGCGACCTTGATGGCCCGCCCCCAGTTACCATCCGCCAGCGACAGCAATTCGCCGAAACCTACTTTGGCAACTGCGGCGGCGTCAGTGAGCGCCGGTCGAAGTGACACCGCGACGGGCCCTGCCGCCTTACCATCAGTCGGGTTGAGGTAAGTCGGAATCATGACCTCGCTCCACCGACGCTCGACCAACGCGGGGAATGGCTGCCATTCGCCCTTCGAATTGAGTAACTGACGCTGCCGACGGCGAACGAAGCGGGCGCGTTCCGCATCCGTCTTCAGGCCGCAGGGAGCGTCCGGATGCCTCAGGGACGACTCGACTCCCAGGACGATTGGCCGAGTCGTGAAGAGCCGTTCTTGGACTCGCAAGGCTTCGCCAAATGGATCGCGTCGTTGTTCGGCCGCGGCGTGCATCACGCCCAACAACGCGCCCCAATCGACGAGTGCGCTTCGAGCCAAGGTTGTTGGACGCCCGTCACGCAACCGAAGTTCATTGCCTCCGACTAGGACGTAACCCGTTTCGTCGAGTCCACGTCGCCCAGCGCGGCCGAACCTCCGGAGAATCTCGTCGCCGCGGAGAGATCGGAGAAGCGACGTGTAGGGGAAGAGTG
>DLVS01000064.1 GCA_003445095.1 Verrucomicrobiales bacterium | reverse complement strand
TGCCCGGATAGAGCAGCCAGCGCAGCGGACGCTTGATGCCAAAGCGATCCAGCGCTGCCTGCGCATCCTTGTTGCCAGAGTAATGCAATTCCGCCGCCGTCTTGCGCACCTTTCGCGTCTCACCCGTCGCCGTCGGAAACGCACGATCCAGCACCGTCTCCGCCGCGCGGTAATAGCGGTCCACATGCGAAGGCGACAGCGACAGCTCAGATCCGATGCGCTCAAAGCCATGCCAGCGCGTGTCCTCATTCAGCTCGCCCGGCTTTGCGGGATCGTAGCGCACGCCGAGCAGGTCATAGACCGTGTTTTGATATTCCTTCCGGCTCAGCCGGTAATGCGCCACCGCCGGTCGCGCCGCCATGCGAGCCGCGCGGCCTTCTTTGATGCGCGCATCAAGACTCGTCACAAACGCCGAGATCTCCTCCTGCGTCGGCTTCGGCTTGTCTTTCTCCTTCTTTGGCGGCATCTCGCCGCTGTTCACCTTCTCAATGGACTCCGTCCACTGATGGCTGTCCACGCCCGACTTGAAGTCCCGCGAGAGCTGATCAATACGCAAGTCACCCTTCTCCTTTTCCGGCCCGTGGCAGCGAATGCAATGCTTCTCGAGGAATGCTTCAAATGGTTCCGCAGCACCGGCGGAGCTATGGCTAGCGATGACGAGCAGGATGAACGGAACGGTGTGCAGGAGCGCGATGACGTAGGAGATAGCCTTATCCGGCCAGCGACCGTGCCACCAACCGGCGACCGCACCGAGCACCAGGGAGAGCGCGTAGGCGACTGCCATCGCCCGGCCCACGACGCGGAGCGAGATGGCGGTGGCGGTAATGCTGCGCGCGAGGAGATCGCGGCCCAGGGAATCAGTGCCGAACCAGCGCTCGCCGTATGGAGCGTGAAGCCGATCCGCAACTTCGACCTTGTAGGGGTCGAGGCGCATTCCCACCGGCTGCAAAATCTCCGGCAGAACACCGAAGATGAGAACGGCGAGTATCGTAGGAATGGCGAGGTTGCGTTTCACGAGCGGACGCGCGGATCGAATTGCTGGTAGAAGATGTCCCCCGCGGCGGCAAGCGCGGCGAAGAAGACGGCGTTCACGATGAGCAGTCCTTGCAGAACGGGATAGTCGCGGCGCTGAACGGCAGTGAGTAGAAGGTCGCCGGTGCCGGGGATGGAAAGGATGACCTCGAGCACCATCGCGGAGAAAAAGACGAGGCTGATCTGATTGACCCAAACCGCGAGCCAGCTCACGAGCGAGGGACCGAGCAGAGCGCGATGGAACACGGCCAGCGGCGCCATGCCGGTCGCGCGCGCCGCGCGCGTCCAGGAGGAGTTGCTCGCGGTCAGAACTTTCTCGCGCAGCACGGTGGTCATGACTGCAACCGGGTAAAGCGAGGCGAGGAGCGAGGGGACGATCTGCGTGAACGGTCCGGACTCCGCAGATCCGGCACTGAGGGATAAGCTGGGAAAGAAGATGCCGAGCAGCACGGCGGCAAAAACCGTGGTGAAGAAAACGGGAAGCAGGACGCCCGCGCGCACAAGCGGCAGAACGCAGCGACCAGCGGCAGGACGCAGCCAGGCAAGGAGGTTGAGTCCGTAACTGACGACGAGCGCGATCAGTCCGGCCTGAAGCCCGATGGTGGCGGTGATCGAAAAGCGCGGGAGAATCTGCGGAGCGACAGGCTGGCGATTGAAACTGGATACGCCCATGTCGCCCCGAACCAGGCCGCCGATGAGCGAAGTGAATTGCTCCCAGACCGGACGGCCGAGACCGAGATCGTGGCGGAGAGCGCGGACGCTTTCCTCACTGGCGGTCGGGCCGAGTTGCGCGCGCGCGGCGTCACCGGGAATGACGCGAAACAGAAAAAACGCTAGGACGACGACGCCTGCGAGAAGCGACAGCGCTCCCAGCAGAGCTCTCAGCGCGCCGCGTCCCTGCAAGCTCATGGATTCGGCGCCAACGAAGCTTCCCAGAGAAGCGGAACCGAGTGACCGTTGACCTTCACGCCGGACAGCTTTGGCGGATAGACGAGGAGCATCTTGTTTTGAAAGAGGAACGTGGCCGGCGGATCCGCGACGACTTCCTGCTCGATCTTTTGCGCCAGATCATTGGCGGTCTCGACGCCCTTGGCCGACTTGTAACCGTCGAGCAGGGCATTCACCTTCGGGTTGTTGTAGCGGGTGAAGTTCGGCACGGGGATGTTTTGCGGGCTGAACAGCATGGAGACGATTGGCCCGGGTGTGCCGTAGATGTATTCGAAGCTCATGATGAAGCTGTCGAACTCGCCGGAGATCATGCGCTGGATGACGGTGTTGTAGTCCAGCTTGGTGAGCCGGGCCTGAATGCCGATCTTGGCGAGTTGTGATTGGAGCAACTGGCCGACTTGCTCCGCGCTGTCCTTCTCGTGGACCAGGATGTCGAAACCGTCTTTCTTCGCGGCTGCGGTCGAGGTAGCGAGCGCTGCCTTGGCGGCATCTACATCCATGATGTCCTTTGCGAACGGCGGTTTGTAGCCCGAGAGCCCTAGCGGAACCGGCCCCATGGCTGGTTCGATGAGTCCACCGGGAGCGAGCGTGGCGATTTCGGCACGGTTGATGCCGAGCGTGACCGCACGCCTGAAATCGAGATCCAGCTTGGGGCAATTGAAGCCGAGGAAAATGACGTTGAAGGTGCGGACGAGGGAGTAATGGAAACTCTGCCATTCCGGCTTGAGCTGCACGGCTCCATTGGCAGTGCTTCCCGCAACCACTCCATCGGCCAGGGAGGCGGGAACACGAACAAGGTCCACCTGCCCATTTTTGAGTTCCTGAAGACGCAGTTGCTCGTTCTTGATGACGCGGAAGGCGAGCTTCTGCACATTGCCGGAGGTCTTGCGCCAGTAAGCCGGGTTGCGCGAAAGGGTCGCTTCGGACTGAGTGACCGAATCAACTCGGAAAGGGCCAGTACCAACGGTCTTCTTCACTCCGAATTCTCCACTTGGAAGCGCGCCCACTTCCCTGGGAACAATGGCGAGCAAAACCGAGGTCAGCCGGTTCACAAACAGCGGGTCCGGAGACTGCAACTCGACCTGAACGGAGTTCGGCGAGAGGGCTTTCACACCAGCCAAGGGTTCGCCTTTCTTTGCCTCGGCCGTGCCTTTGATGACACCGTCCAGCACAAATGAAATCTGCGAGTCCTTCGAGAAGATGCGGTTGAAAGTGAAGACAACGTCGTCCGCAGTGACCTCGCGCGACTTTTGGGGAGCGAACAGGCCGCTTTCGTGAAACGGCACTCCCGCACGGATCTTGAAGGTCCATATGTCGCCGGCGGTGTTGGATTCCCAAGACTCAGCGAGCAGCGGAACGACTTCGTTGTTCTCGTTCAAACCAACGAGTCCCTCGAAAATCTGGCCTACGACACGGCTCACATGAGGGTCGAGTGTCTTCGCGGGATCGAGCGTGGTGATCTCAGTTTCGAGTCCGACTCGGAGCGTCGTAGCAGCACCTCCGCCAGTTGTGATGGGCCTGCTGTTCTTCCACCAGAGCCCGAGGGCGACCACGGCCACTACGACGATGAGAAGGATCGGTTTCGATTTCATGCGAGAACGGGAGCGAAAGTGAGTGCGCGCGGGGTTGGCACTGACGACAGCATGGTGTGGATCGCGAATGCCTCCTGGAACTGCGGCAAAACGTATTCGCTGTAGTCCGAGAAGATGCGCTTCACCCTCGGTTGATGGCTGGCATGTTCGTGCAGCCGTCCGAGGTCGTAGTCGAAATCACGCACATTACCCAACGTCCTGACGCGATAAAAACGGGTGTCGAGTGTGTCTTCGGCGGCCAGGTAATTGCCTTCGGGCGTGATGCGTGCGGACTTGAAGACCGCCATCGGATAGGGTGCGAAGCTGAACTGCAAGCGAAGGCCGTTGGACAACTGATACTCGTTGAAGACCTCGCCGCGATCATCAGTCAGGAACTGGTCGGGAGCGAACCAGCGCGAACGCATGAACGCGAGGCTGGCATCAAGCGTCGCCGTATGGAGGTCGAACAGGAGTGTCACAGGCTGGGAAAGCTCGGCGTTGTCGAGGTCAGCGAGGGACTCGAAGAACTGATCGAGTTCCGCGTCGGTGAGCGCCAGCGATTCATCCGAATAGGGTACGCGCTGGTAAAAGCCGCATCCGATGGTCTGGATACCCAGTGCCGTGATCTCGGTGATCGCCTCACTCATTGCCTTGAAGTTGGCGCGCTGAACGGTGAGACCTGCGAACAGGCGGCCTCCGAAGGTTTGGGCGGCCCAAGTGGCATTTTGTGCGGCCGCGGCGAAGCTGCCAGATCCTCGAAGTGCATCATGAGCTTTGATGCCACCGTCGAAGCTGATGTCGAGGTAGTCGAGATCGGCCTGTTCCACAGCGGCCCGGTAACGGTGCATCAAAGTACCGTTGGTAATTGCGCCTATCCGGGTGCGTGACCCGAGGGAATGCTTCTTGGCTGTCAGCGCTGCGAGCGCATCCGCTCCTGAATTGCCGAGGAATATTTCCTTCCCGCTCAAGCACAAAAGGTCGGGATTCTGATCCAACGCGCTCTCGAAAATCCTATCCCATTCGTCCGCGCGAAGCGCGTTGCCCGTCAGCGACTCGACCTGCAGATAGCAGTGGCGGCATGAGAGATTGCAACTGTTGTTGAGGACGAACGTGAGCGTCCGATCAAATGCGTGCTGGCGAACGAATTCCTCAATATCGCTAGAGGATATCGCTCCGCTCAACACGCCCATCGTGAACTCCACGAGCTGCGGATCGGTGCTGCGGCCCTTGAGGCCACCTCGAACTCCGGACATGATTCCTGGCATAGTCTCTTGTTTGGTTAAATGAAGCCGTTCGGCTCCGCTTTATTTAGTTTTTAAACTGGTTGTGTCTCTGCGATGGGCAACACGCCGGCAGAATCAATGAGCAGCCGGGTGTAGGGCTGTGTAGGATTCTCGAAAATGGAAGAAGCATTACCATGTTCAACAATTGAGCCCGATTTCATCACCGCGATCTTTGAGCACAGGACGGAGACCGCTCGAATATCATGCGAAATGAACAAAATGGACATCGCGAATTCCTGCTTAATCCCCCGAAGCAATGCGAGGAGTTCAGCCTGCGTAGTCACATCAAGCGCACTGGTGGGTTCGTCTGCGATTAGCAGTCTGGGACGGCAAGCAAGTGCCATGGCAATCATCACCCGCTGGCACATCCCACCGCTCATTTCGTGCGGATAGCTCCGGTAACAGCGCTCGGTGTCGCGCAATTGTACCGCAGTGAACAATCGGAGAACCTCGGCCTTTGCACCCGGGCCGGTTATGTTGCGATGCAATTTCAGCAGCCACTCGATCTGCCGCCCCACCCGATATACCGGATTCAAGGATGCTTGCGGGTCTTGGAAGATCATGGCGATTTCCTTGCCGCGAATCTGGCGGAAGTCGGCTTCGCTTCGTCCAACGAGTTCACTGCCCGCAAAGGTGACGGAACCGGATGTAATCGTGCCGTTGCGCGGTAGAAGTCCGAGTATTGAATGGGATAAAACGGTCTTCCCCGACCCAGATTCGCCGACAAGTCCGAGAACCTCGCCTTCAGCAATTGAAAGGGACACCCGATCCAGGGCACAATGCGCCGTGGACTTGCCGACATCGAAAACGACGGTCAAGCCATCCACGTGGAGCAAGCCCTTTGCGGATTCTGGCATTCTTGTCCAAGGTGATGACCCGAACACAAGTACAGCGTGACACGTTACGTCACGGCCACTGCTCAAGGAGCAGTGTGTTTCTGTAAGTATCTGGGAATCAATAGAAAACAGAGACTTCAGAAACGCGAGATTCCCCGAGCAGAAAAAGATTGGGAGCGCATGCTTGGGTAGATGGGGCTGAGAGAAAAGTTCCCAATTTGCCAATAGCGATTCTCGTTGCTGGGCCTCGAACGCCAATGCCGAGATCCCCGATGCTTTTGCTGCAAACCACGGCCAAACGGCGGAGTACAACTGGTCACCCGGCGAAACCAAATCTTGTTTTGGAGGGGATGAAGGAAGCGTATGGCAACGCCTCCTTCGAACGAATCGTTGACCCGAAACGATGCCGATGCCCCATTTGCTCCGATTGATTTGGCCGACAGCGACGAGCCTCAAATGGTCAGGCTTCCCGTGGGGCTGATTGATCCCGATCCGGATCAACCGAGACATGTGCTCGGCGACTTCACCGATCTCGCGCTCTCCATTCGGCAGCATGGGCTCTTGAATCCCATCATCGTCGAAGCTACCACAGGCGGACGATACCGCATCTTGGCGGGCGAACGCCGCTTTGCCGCTTGCAGGAGTCTTGGGATGGACACGCTGACCTGCATTGTCCGTACGGTCGAGGAACAATCGCGCCTCGCCTTGCAGCTGATCGAGAATATGCACCGAAAGGATCTGAGTCCGGTTGAAGAGGCGCACGGCCTCCGGCGGCTGATGGAGGAGTTCAATCTGACGCAACGCGAAATGGCCCGACAGGTCGGCAAGTCCGTGGCTTCAGTCAATCAGACGCTTCGATTGTTGGATCTCGACCCAGCGCTGCTTGCCACTGTTCAGACGTCTGAATCCGTGTCGAAATCCGTTCTTCTGGAAGTGGCCAAGGAGCCGGATTCGCAGCGTCAGCGGGAACTCTGGGAGCAGGCACAGCAGGGCGAACTTACTGTGCGGAAGGCTCGCGCCGCCAAGAGCAGAAGCAACGACTCCAAGGCGCTCGCTGCCACCATTTCTTTGCCAGACGCCCGAGTCGCGGTGCGAGTGCTCGGTGGCGACCTGACCAACGAGCGAATCACGGAAATCCTACGAGCGGCGATCACGAAGGTCACTGGAGAGCAGGGGTGATGTTCCGACGTCTGAACATAAGCACTAAAAGCAAGGCTGGTCGGACGAATGTGTGTCCGCTTTCGCAGGAAGTTTCCAGGAACAACTGACAAGCCGCCCCAAGGCTGGCGCCTTGACTCTATCTTTGGCTGCGCGGGGCGGCGCTCCGGGTCGCCCGGGCAAGCCCAGTGCCAGCAGAGCTGTCACGGCGCTTGCTCTTCCCGCGCGACCTTCGCTTCTTCCGCCCCGACTCCGCCTGTTGCTTTTTTGAAGCGGTCAGACCTTCGGTCTGGCAGTGAACGCACTTCCCCAGGAGTGAGGGGGTTTCAGCGCGAAATGAAAACCCCCTCCCTCCCGGGGAATGTTTTTTGGGGAGGAGGGAGAACAAACAACTCGGAGGAATAACTATGAACATTTATCAGACCATCACGGATCGAATCGTTGCTCAACTTGAAAAAGGCCAAGCGCCTTGGCGTCGAACTTGGCAAACCGGCCTTCCCGCGAGTCTGTCCACGGGACGAGAGTATCGCGGAATCAACATCCTGGTTCTCGCCACCACGGATTTTTCCTCACGATACTGGCTGACCTTTCGGGAAGCTTTGCGCTTGGGCGGACACGTCCGGAAGGGGGAGAAGGCCACCACGGTCGTGTACTGGAAATGGAGAACGCCGGAGGAAATGGAGGCGGCAAAAACCAACGGCCATCATTCCGCGCTGGCTCGATGCGTTCCATTCGCCAGTCACGTCTTTAATCTGGATCAGGTCGAAGGCGTGGAACGTCCCGAAGACGATGTTCGATGCCTGGAGCACCGCCGGCTGGAAATCGCTGACCAAATTCTGGAGGTCACGCCCAACAAGCCGGAAATCACGCATGGGATTCACAATGCTCCGGCGTACGACAGTGTCGCCGATCGAATTTTGATGCCCCACCTATCCCAATTTGAGAGCGCCGATTCCTACTTCGCGACGTTGTTTCATGAGCTGGTCCATAATGCCGCAGTCCGGATTATGCCGCACCGGAGGCGAATCACCGCAGGAATGAAGGAAATCGGCTGGTTTGTTGCGGCATAATCTTTGGGAAATTCGCTCCGTTCTTTCAGTCTGAAAGACCCATGCGAAATCATTGTCCCAAAACCATCCATTCCCGCGTTGTCCTCCCAAAGCCCACCAGGTTGGGCGACTATCAGCGGCGATTCCTTGCCCATCTTGAGAGGCATTACTACTCCCGAAACACTTTGGCAGGTTACACCCGGGCGATCAGTGCGCTTGACGCCGTCATGCGATCCCACCGAGTCGCCCTTCGAGATTTAGACGAGGAGGAAGCTTTGAGGTTGTTCTCCAAAACCCAATCGCCTGTCTACTTCCGGCAGAGTGGCAGATACATCGTCAAGAGCTTCGTTCAATTCCTGATGAAAGAGGGCGCTGAAATACGCGTCGCGGAACCTACTCGGGTGGAAAGCAGGCGGGAGAAACTCAGGCGTGAATACGAGTCATATTTGCGTCGCGACCGAGGCTTGAGTGAACGAAGTATTGCGGATGCATGGTATTTAATCGCTCGATTCCTTCGATACCGGTTTGGGGATGAGGCCGAAGATCTCTCTCAGATCACGTTGGTGAACATCACCGACTTCATGCGTAGCCTGCAGGTGCGAAAAGCGCCTTACCGTGTCACGACAGTGGCCACCAGCCTGCGGCGATTCGCTCAGTTTCTTTTCAAAGTCGGCCGGACCAAGACAAACCTCAGCCTGGGCATTCCTAGGGTTGCCCAGCGTTACGGACAAAGGCTGCCGCGGCATTTGCTCCCCGAGCAGGTGGAAGCAATCCTTGCGGCAGTTCGGTCTGACACGCCCATTGGCAGGCGCAACTATGCCATGGTGCTGCTGCTGGCCCGGTTAGGGTTGCGACCGCCGGAAGTCGTCTCCATTCAAATCGAAGACATCGACTGGCGTTCGGGCGAAATCACCGTCCGTGGCAAGGGCGATCTGTTCGATCGCGTTCCGCTGACCGAGGAGGTCGGCAAGGCTCTGGCCACGTATATCCAACAGGATCGTGTCACCGCCTCACGCTCGCTGTTCGTCACCGACCGTGCACCCCATTGCCCTTTTGAAGATGCGACCGTTCTCAATGCCATCCTGAAGGAAGCATTCAACAAGATCGGGATAAAACCACCGGTCCCCTATGTGGGATGTAACATTCTTCGCCATAGCCTTGCGACCAATCTAGTGCAGCGTGGAGCTTCGTTGGATGAAATCGCCAACGTGATGCGCCACCGCTCGAGAGCAACCACCCTCAAGTATGCCAAGCTAGATATTGAAGGTCTGCGATCCATCGCCCTTCCGTGGCCGGTGAAAGGGGGAGTGAAATGAGCACGCTGACCCAAGAGTTAAACAGGTATCTGACCGTCCGACGGGCCTTGGGATACAAGCTGAGTACATCCGCAAGGATCCTGCACAGGTTTGCTGCCTTCGCCGAGAGCAAGGGCGCCAATCACATCACCACTCATCTTTTTCTCGAATGGCAGAAGTCGTTCGGCCGGGCGCACCGGGCAACATGGGGTGCGCGGCTGGGTATGATCCGAAATTTTGCTCGTTGGTTGCATGCCCTTGATTCCCGCAACGAAGTGCCCCCACAAGGGCTGATTCCCTACGGCCATCGGCGGGTGCGTCCCTACATCTATAGCCAGCAGGAAATCCAGAGCATTGTTCACGCTGCTGCGACGCTACCTTCGATTTATGGTTTTCGAGCGCTTACCATTTCGACATTTATTGGCTTGGTTGCGGCCACAGGTCTGCGGATCAGCGAGGCGATCTCGCTGGATGTTGCTGATGTAGATCTGGGATTAGGAATCTTGAGGATACGCCGGGGAAAGCTGGGAAAGGAAAGGTTCGTTCCCGTGTCCGAAAGCACGAAGGCCAGGCTGGCGGATTATGCCAGCGAACGACACCGACTGTGGGGAGGAGACCAAGAATCCTTTTTCCTGTCTGAACGTGGAACACGGCTCACGGACTGCTCTGTTCGGTATAACTTCGCCGTGGTTTGTAAACGCATCGGGTTGCGCCCACCTCAACGCTACCACAAGCATGGTCGTGGCCCGCGCATTCATGATCTCCGGCACACCTTCGCGGTGCAAACGTTGTTGGGCTGGTATCGCTCTGGCAAGGATGCGGCGGCAGAGATGCTCAAACTGACGACCTACTTGGGACACGCCCACCCCATCCATACCTATTGGTACATTGAGGCCGTTCCCGAATTGCTGGAGCTGGCCTCGCAGCGAGCAATCAAATCCTTGTCGAAGGAGGATCGCGTATGACCCCTCCAACTCTTTCAGCACTCCTCCAGAAGTTCTTCGTCGAGCGGCTCACGGCGCAGATGGAAGCCAGCCCGAACACCATCGCCGGTTATCGCGACACCTTCCGGTTGTTGTTGCGCTTTGCTACCGAACGGACCGGCAAGGCCCCGACCAAGCTTAGCGTCGAAGAACTGAACTCGACGCTTGTGGGTGATTTCCTCGCTCACCTGGAAGGAAAGCGCGGCAACACCGCCCGGAGTCGGAACACGCGCCTGGCCGCCATCCGCTCGTTCTTCCGGTTCGTGGCCATCAATGAACCGGCATACATGCTTCACTGCCAACGAATCTTGGCGATGCCCAGCAAACGCTACGTCCGACGAACCGTCGACTTTCTTGACCGCAATGAAATGGAGGCTCTGGCCTCCGCCCCGAATCGTTCGACCTGGGTGGGGCGTCGCGACCACGTGATCTTGACTGTGGCGCTGCAAACGGGGTTGCGCGCCTCCGAGCTCGTCAATCTATGCGGTCGCGACATCGTCGTCGGAGCAGGCGCGCACATTCGGTGCGAAGGCAAGGGACGTAAGCAGCGGTGTACACCGTTGCGGCGGGAAACACTCAAAGTGCTCAAGTCATGGCTCAAGGAACGAGGAGGAACTGACCAAGACCCGCTCTTCCCCACCAACACTGGCAAGAAACTGAGCCGTGATGCCCTGGAGCATATCGTGAGAAGGCACACCTTGTCCGCATCAAGGTCGTGTTCGTCATTAAAAGGAAAACGAGTCAGCCCACACGTCCTGAGGCACAGCACGGCGATGGAACTGCTCCATCACGGCGTTGATCAATCGGTAATTGCACTCTGGCTGGGGCACGAGTCGGTCGAAACGACACAGGTTTACATGCACGCCGATCTGCGTCTCAAGGAGAAGGCCCTCAAACGAATGAACCCTAAAACCACCAATCCTGGGCGCTATCGCCCGGACGACAAACTTCTCGCGTTCCTGGAAGCTCTCTGATTATGCCGCACAGCCGCGCCGGAACGTCCCGTATTCAGGGCACTCCCATCTTCCGGCGCGGCATAATCCGGACTGCGGCATTATGAGCGTTATGCCGAGCTCGGCATAACGCTCACGGGACTGGACATCCCAGCCGCCTCGACCGGTT
>DLVS01000667.1 GCA_003445095.1 Verrucomicrobiales bacterium | reverse complement strand
GCCGTCGCGCTGCGCTTGCCGGCACATTCTAAATCGTCTTCGCTTCATCGACAGCACGTTTCCGTCGTTGTAACTCCAATCAATTAGTCCTAATGCGCCTACAGCCGCTCATTTGCGTCCATGATGTCGAGGCGAGCAGTCGTTGGTATCAACGACTCCTGGGTTGTCGAAGTGACCACGGCGGGCGTGACTATGAGCGACTCGTGTTGCAGGGAGAATTGATCCTCCAGCTACACCATTGGTACGTCGAACACCACCATGGTCCCCTGGGAGATCCTAATCTTCGGCCGTATGGAAATGGCGTGCTTCTCTGGTTTGAACTCGACGAATTTGATGCGGTGGTAGCCCGTGCCGAAGAGATGAAGGCCGACATCTTCAAACCGCGCCATCGTAGCGAGAACGCGCACTGGGAATGTTGGCTCCGCGACCCTGACGGTTACACGATCGTGCTGGCCAGCCCACACGGTTCCGCCGCGTAAGATTCCGTAACGTAAAACGTTTGGCGGCCCGAAGTGCCGACATCCTAACTGTGATGAACTGAGGTGCCGTCATCGAGGGGCGCATCCGGACAATGCCCCATAGTGGGATAGCCGCCCTCGGCTGTCGGAGTCTGCGGGCGCCCCCGCCCGCAGAGCGACAGGCGAGGGCGCCTGTCAAACCCAAAACCGGCGAAGGCGCCGGTGCCACTACCGCGGGGGCACTGTCCGGATGCGCCCCGATAGGACTCGACCCGCGTGGAACGATTGGCAACACCGGCCCTTCCGAGTACAAACGCCGTCCGCGTGCCACCCAGCCTTACTCCGCTTCTGGTTCTGCTCGCGGTTTTCCTTCCGCTGGTCGCCGCGCCCATCGTCGCGATCGCCGGTGGCCGGTGGGGTGCGCGGACCGGCTCGCTGGCGTTGTGGGTGCCGGCTGTTTCCTTCATCGCGTTAGTGCTCGTCGCCCTCCAAGTGGGGCCCCAGCCCAACACCGTTTTCCGCTGGCCTTGGGTGCCTGGAATCGGACTTGAGCTCGCCTTCCTGGTCGATGGCTTGTCGGTGTTCTTTGCCTTGATCGTGACCGGCATGGGCATGCTGATCACCTTTTATGCGCGTCAGTATTTGGACGATCACTTTCGCGATCACGGCCGGTTCTACGCGTATCTCCTCATCTTCATGTCGGCGATGTTGGGGACAGTGCTCGCGAACAATTTGCTGCTTTTGTTTGTCTTCTGGGAGCTCACCGGTCTCGCGTCCTTCTTGCTGATTGGCTTTTCCCATGCGACCGAAGAGTCACGCCGCGGAGCGCGAATGGCGTTGTTGGTGACGGGCGCAACGGGATTGTGCCTGCTCGTGGGCGTGGTCCTGATCCGGCAAATTACCGGCACCTACGACCTTCAGACCTTGTTGCGTGAGCCGCTGGGGGATGACGGATCCGGGCTGGTTACGGTCGCGATGGTCCTGATGTTAGTGGGCGCTTTCGGAAAGTCGGCCCAGTTCCCGTTTCAATTCTGGCTGCCCAAAGCGATGGCGGCGCCAACCCCGGTGAGCGCCTATCTTCATTCGGCGACGATGGTGAAACTAGGTGTGTTTCTCACGGCACGCTTGTTTCCGATTTTCTCCACCGATGAAGTATGGGCGCCGTTGTTGACCGGAGTTGCCTTTTTCACCATGACGCTCGGCGCGCTGTTGGCCCTGGCCGTCTACGACCTCAAGGCACTGCTGGCGTTTTCCACCGTCAGTCAACTCGGTTACCTGATCGGCTACTACGGATTGGCTCAGCGTGGCGCGGTCGAATACGACTATCTCCACATCCTCAGTCACGTCTTCTACAAAGGCGGGCTGTTTATGGTCGTGGGAATTATCGATCACGCGACCGGGACCAGAGACTTGCGTCAACTGGGCGGGCTATGGCGGCGCGATCCGTGGCTGGGTGTAGTGACCGCGGTGTTGTGTGCGACGATGGCGGGGCTGCCGTTCACCACCGGATTCATTAGCAAGGAAGTGATGCTGAAAGAAATCTTCGCCGCACCAGACGCTCACGGCGGTCTCGGCATGTATGCCCTGATCTGTGTGCTGATTACGTCCGTCGCTAAAGTGATGTTCTCGGCTCGGATCTTTTTTCAAGCCTTCGGGGGTCGCGAAAGTCCAGCCGTCACCGATCATTTTCACCGGCCGACCCGGGCTCTGTTGGTCGGGCCGCTGATGTCGGCTGGCGGGGCGCTGCTTTTTGGTGTCGCGCCCGGACTGCTCGTAGCGCCCATCCGTTACCTTGATGTCGCCGGGATTCACCTGCCTTCGGCCGTACCGCTCGCGTTGTGGCATGGTTTCAATCGTGAGCTGGCGATTAGCCTTGGGATCGTTGCGGTCGGCGCAGGAGCGTTCTTCGTCATCAACCGCCAGGGCTGGGACTGGCTTCGTGTGCCTCGTGCCCTGCAATTCGACGTTGGCTTTGAAGCGATGCTGGACGGCATCAGCAAATTCGCGAAAGGAATCACCCGTGCGGTCGGATCGGACTCGCCGCTAATGTATCTCAAGATCATTCTGGGGTTCATTGTAGTGCTGATCATCGGCTCGGTGTGGTATGTTTATGGGCCCGCGGCGATCCTTCAGTTGGCCAACTCGTTGACGGAGGTGCCGATCGGTCAAACATGGGATCCCCTCCGCACGCTCGTCGCAGGATTGATCGCTTTGACGGCCTTCGGGGCGGTGGTCCTGCGGGGCTGGACCACGCGCTTGATTTCGTTATCGCTAGCCGGATTTCTCACGACGTTTCTTTACGTGTTGTATCAGGCACCGGATCTGGCGCTGACCCAAGTTTTGGTGGAGACCATTTCCCTGGTGCTGGTGCTGCTCTTACTCGGCCGATTTCCCAAAACGGCCGAAGAAGGGGAACGGGAGGATCGTGGGTGGGCACCGAGGAAAATCTTTGCCTTTGTCACCGCGGTCGCCTTGGGCGCATCGATGACGGTACTGATGTTAGTCGTGACCGCGCGGCCGCATCCGGAGCCGGTGGGCCCGTTTTATTTGGTAATGTCCCGCCCTTTAGCGAAGGGGGACAACGCGGTGAATACTATTCTGGTCGACTTCCGCGGATTTGACACCCTGGGGGAGATCACGGTGTTGTTCGTGGCCACGCTGGGCTGTCTGGGGCTGTTCATGCGGTACAAACGATCAGCCGCAGAATGGCAGCACGCGGAGAAAGGGCCGGCCGGCTTTGGGGTCCACCACTCGGAGGATAGGCCGTGAAATCTGGGAATGACGCCATCCTCAAGACAGTCGCCGCGGGCGCCTTCTTTGTGGTGAACGTGTTTGCGCTGTACCTGCTCTTGCGCGGTCACAATTTACCGGGAGGAGGATTTATTGCCGGTCTGGCCACGGCCGCGTCCTTGGTTCTGCTGTTGCTGGCGTACGGTGTCGAAGGCAAGGACCGGGTTCTTCCGGTCGAACCCCTGACCCTCGCAGCGAGCGGCGTATTATTGGCGATTGGATCCTGCGTCGCTCCGGTCCTATTCGGCCACCCCTTCCTCGAACAATTTAATACGTACGTTCAGGTGCCGATCCTCGGAGAGATTCCGTTGGGAACACCGCTCGCGTTCGATTCCGGAGTCTTCTTGCTGGTGGTTGGAATCACGACACAACTGGTGGGTACCTTGGCCCGGTCCACGTTGGCCGGTCGCGCGCTGAGTCCGGAGGAGCAGAAGCGATACGCCTCCACGGTGGAGTCGCCGATTGAAGATGACGCGCCCGCCGGCCTCGACGCTCCTCCTCAAACTCCGGACCGCTAACCCGACATGCAACTCGATACCTCGCTCCTGGTCGGTGTGCTGTTTACCTGCGGCACTTACCTCGTCTTACAGCGTAGTTTCGTGAAGATCGTGTTCGGCTTTATCATTTTGTCGAATGCCGCGAATCTGCTGATCCTAGCGATGTCCGGTTCACCCGTGGGCAAGGTGTCGCCCCTGATGTCGGGGGCTGCGGGGCCTCGAGTCGATCCCCTTCCACAGGCGTTGATCTTGACGGCTATCGTCATCGGCTTCGGCGTCACGGCGTACCTCATTGTCCTGTTGTATCGGCTCTTCCTTGATCACCAGACGACGAATGCGGCAGACCTTTATTCCCCCGACCCGGGACGACCGGAGGATGCGCCGTGAACGTGGTCATTTTTCCGGTGCTGGTGCCGTTGTTGACCGCGGTGGTTCTGATTCTGTGGCGTCAGCCTAGTGGGGGAAGGCGACTCTCCGCCGCGGCGTCGGCAGCCGCACAATTGGGAATTGCGCTCGCCCTCGTGACGCAACTCGCCCACGGCGGCTGGAGGATTCTTCCGGTTGGGAATTGGGCGCCGCCGTTTGGGATCGTGCTGTCCATCGATCTTCTCGCGGCGCTCATGCTGGCCTTGTCGGGACTCACTTCGCTCGCGTGTTTGGTCTATGGGTTCTTCGAATTGCCAGTCCGCCTGGAACATCCGCTGCGCCTGCCGCTGGTTCAGTTTCTGGTGACGGGCATCAATCTCGCCTTCGTCACCGGTGATTTATTTAATCTGTTCGTCGCGTTCGAGGTGATGCTGATTTCGTCGTACGCCTTGCTGACCCTTGAGGCGGACAATTGGGACATCAAGCAGGCGTTCCCGTACATCGCCGTCAATCTCGTGGGCAGCGCCCTGTTTCTATGTGCTGCCGGGCTGATCTACGCCCTGACCGGAACCCTGAACTACGCACATTTGGCAGCCGTCACTGCGACGCAATCCAGCGATCCGCGCTTGCTGGCGGTGCTGTTGCTGCTGCTGGTTGTTTTCGCACTCAAGGCCGGGGTGTTCCCGCTCTATCATTGGTTGCCGAATAGCTATCCAACCCTGCCCATCCCGGTGGCCGCGCTTTACGCCGGGATGCTCACGAAGGTCGGTATCTACGTTTTGTTTCGGATGTTGACGACGGTGTTCCCCCACGACCTCGATTTCATCCATCGCCTGCTCGCGTGGCTCGCCGCCCTGACCATGTTGCTGGGGGTGTTGGGAGCCATCTCACGCAATTTCATTCGCGGCATTCTCTCGTTCCACATCCTGAGTCAGGTGGGTTTCATGGTGCTCGCGATCGGCTTGTTCACCCCGATTTCGCTCGCCGCGGCCGTGCTGTACATCATCCACCACATCGTCGTGAAGTCCTCCCTATTCCTCGTCGGCGGCATCGTGACGGTGTTGAATCGCACGGACGATTTGGACCACACGGGAAACCTGTGGCGGAAGACGCCTTGGGTGGGACTATTGTTTCTGGCCCAAGCGATGTCGCTCTCGGGCCTGCCACCATTAAGTGGATTTTGGGGCAAGTACCTTATCGTCGTCGCCGGACTGGAGCTGGAAGACTACTTCTTAGTTGGCATATCATTGGTGGCCAGCGTCCTGACACTTTTCAGCATGCTGAAGATCTGGCTGGCCGTGTTCTGGCGCGAGGATGAAAAGGTTCTGGTGAACGACCGCGACCCTCGCTGGCACCCGATGACAGCGGTGGTTACGGTGTTGACCGTGATTTCGCTGGGGCTTGGCATTGGCGTCGAAGGTGTATTGCGGTTGGCTCATCAGGCGGCCGCGACGGCGTTGGATCAGGCCGGTTACATTGAAGCAGTGCAGCAGACCGTTCAGGAAATTGGAGCGAAAGGAATCGGAGGATGATTCAGTTCGCGCTCAACCTGATCCTGGCGATGCTCTGGTTATTCCTCTCTGGAGGCGGAACGTTTGCCCGATTCTTGGTCGGCTACGTGATCGGTTTTGTGCTGCTGGCGGTTTTTCAACGGGTAATTCCCGATTCGGGATATGTCCGACGCACCTTGGCTTTCGGGCGTTTCCTGGCGGCATTCTTCCGCGAGTTCCTGCGGTCCAACTTCAATATCGCCGTGTCGGTGCTGTCGAGCCGGCGTGAAAGCATGTACCCCGACTTCGTTACCTACGACGTCGCGGGACTCACCCGTGTCGAGATACTCGTCCTTTCCCATTGCATTACCCTCACTCCAGGCACCACCACTGTGGACATCTCCGACAACTGGGAGACGCTGGTGCTTCACGCCTTTGACGCACGAGATCCTGTGGCGGTCCGGTCCGGGATTGATCGCGGCCTGCGCGCGCCCCTCCTGGCCTTCACCCGATGAATGAATTTGTGTTCCAAATCGGCTCGGTTGGACTGGCCGTCTCGGTGCTGCTGGGACTGTGGCGTTTGGTGCGGGGCCCCAGCGTGCTCAATCGCCTCCTCGCGTTTGATATTGTTACGGTGTCGGTGGTGGGTTGGATGGCTTTGTTGTCCATTTATTGGCGGACGACCGATTACCTTGAACTGATCCTGGTCTTCACCTTGTTGGGATTCGTGAGCACCGTGGCGCTGACTCAATACCTCCAAAAGACTCTCGATCGTCAGCCCGACGACCGGCCGACGAAGCAACTGCCATGACCCAACTACTCATGAGCGTCTGCGTATTGTCCGGCGTAGGATTGATGGTCATCGCCGCAATTGGGGCCGCGCGTTTGCCGGATGTGTATTGCCAGGCGCATGCGGTGGCAAAAGGAGTCACGTTGGGAATCTTGCTGATTCTGCTTGGCCTGTGGATCGAATTGGGAAGTGCCGAAGCAGGCTTCAAGATTGCGCTCGCGATGGTGTTTCAATTCGCCACGGTACCGGTGTCGAGTCACTTGGTCTCGCGGCTCGCTTGGGAGAAGCGAGTGCTGCGGTGGCGGGCTCGTTTTTCACGCGGTGACGAACACCCCCAGAAATAGTCTTCCGATGAATCGAGGCGAGAGAACGCTCGCCGCGTCCGCCAACAGACCAGCGCGCAACTTCTCCGGCGGCAAGGAGTTCCGGGAACGATTATCGGTTCGACCGCGTCCCTCCGTGCGGGGAATCATGACAAATTGTCAGCCAACTTGTGGCATTTTGGTGAATCTTTTTCTTTGAAGCTTCTCGTTCCGTCGCTAAGTAATCTCTGTTGGTTCCTGGGAGCAAGGGTTCCAGCCTACGGTTGCGAATCGGCTCCCATCCGGGGTCTGCGATCCCGGTAAAGGAGGTTAGTTTGGTTGTTTGGGTTAGGCGGGCACCGCGAGGTGCCCGCTTTTTCGTGCCCTTACGGAGCTGCACTTCAGGTGCCTCTCCCTTGAGTTAGAAACCTGGTACGCTCATGCTCCCGCACTCGCGGGCTGCGACCCGCTGGTGCTTGTGAACCATCGAACCTTTTCATGCCCGACACTTCGTTTCCCCGTGCTCTCATCTTTGACTGTGACGGCACTCTTGCTGACACCATGCCAATCCATTGGGAAGCTTGGCAGGAAGTGTCCGGCCGACACGGCTTGAATTTTTCCGAGGAACGCTTTTACGCCTTGGGTGGAGTGCCCACGCGCGACATCGTCCGCGTCCTCGCCCAGGAGCAAGGCCGACCTGACCTGGACCCCCTCGAGTTCGCCCGGGAGAAGGAGGAGGCGTACTTCCGGCGCTTCGAACATATCGGACCGGTCGAGGAAGTTGTGTCCATCGCCCGGGAGCATCGCGGCCGTTTACCGATGGGAGTCGCGAGCGGCGGATCGAAACAGTCGATTACGAAAGTGCTCACTCAATTGGGGATCGTCACTTGGTTCGGCGCGATCGTGACCAATGAGGACGTGGTCCATCAAAAGCCTGCGCCTGATATTTTCCTCGAAGCCGCGCGTCGTTTGGGAGTGGAGCCGAGCTACTGCCGAGCGTACGAGGATACCGACCTGGGCATGGAGGCCATCCGCGCCGCGGGCATGGAAGCGGTGGACATCCGGCACTTCACCCGGAGTTCGTGACGGAGGGGACTTTGGGGATCGGCCGCCATTGATTCTGAATCCCAGAAACTCCCGTTCCGTTTCTCAGTTCCTTCCGGTGAGTTTCGAATGCTCGCGTTTAGTCCCTAGTCCGAGGTTGAAACCGCTAATCTTCGCTAATTGATTCTAATCCGAAGGACCCAAAATGGAATGGACAGGTATTTTGTCCCAATGACGTGCTGCCGTACTTTCCTCTCATCAGCGACGATCAGCGGTTATTAACGGTTCAAAATCGGCGTTCGGATTTAGGCTGATTCACCCGCCCTCGACTTGCGCCTGTCCCGCGCCTATCAATCGACCTCATTGCTATGTCGGAATCTGCTGACTCCAGCGCCCCCAGCCCGGCCGAACCGAGCGACTTCATTCGTGATCTTGTCGCTGCCGATGTGGCCGCGGGGAGATATTCGCGAATTCACACGCGTTTCCCCCCGGAGCCGAACGGCTACCTCCACATTGGTCACGCCAAGTCGATTTGCCTTAATTTCGGCATCGCGCGTCAGTTCGGAGGCATCTGCAATTTGCGGATGGACGACACGAATCCAGCGAAGGAGGACATTGAGTATGTGGATTCGATCACTGCGGACGTGAAATGGTTGATCGAAGGTTGGGCGGACCATTGTCTGGGTTTGAAGCCTTCGGGGGCGACGCCGGCACCCAACACAGTAGAGGGTAAGAGTGATTTTCTGATGCCGGCGGTTTCGGGTTCCGAGTCGAGTACGGGCAAGTTGGAGCCCCTGTTTGCCTCCGACTATTTCGAAGCGCTCTACGGGTACGCCCTCGAGTTGATTCGCAAAGGCGTGGCCTACGTGTGTGATCTTTCGGCCGAAGACACCGATGCGTATCGCGGTTCACCTGACCGGCCTGGACGCAACAGTCCCTACCGAGAGCGTTCCGTGGCGGAAAACGTGGACCGTTTCCAACGCATGCGGGCCGGCGAATTTCCGGATGGCGCCTGCACCCTACGGGCGAAGATCGACATGGCTTCGCCGAATATCTGGTTGCGTGACCCGCTCATCTATCGGATTCGCCACGCGGAGCACCATCACACGGGAGCCAAATGGTGTCTCTACCCGCTCTACGATTTTGCGCATTGCCTCAGCGACTACCTCGAAGGCATCACGCACTCCATCTGCACTCTCGAGTTCGAGGTTCATCGGCCGTTGTACGATTGGTTTCTCAATCAACTCGATCTGGCCCGCCCGCGGCCACATCAATATGAGTTCGCCCGGCTCAACGTGAGCTACACGGTGATGAGCAAGCGCAAGCTCCTCGCGCTTGTGAGCGAAGGCCGGGTGACCGGTTGGGATGACCCGCGAATGCCCACCATTTCAGGACTGCGACGCCGGGGAGTCCCGGCCCGGGCGCTTCGCAACTTTGCTCAAAGGTTGGGCGTGACGAAATACAATGGCGTCACTGAGGTTTCGGTTCTGGAACATGCGATTCGCGAAGAACTCAACACGTCGGCCCTGCGTCGTCTGGCCGTATTGCGCCCGCTCAAGGTGATTCTCACGAACGTCGCTCCCGGAGAATCGTACACCTTGGCGGCGACCAACAACCCGGAAGACCCTTCCGCCGGGACGCGCCCAATCGCGCTGAGCCGCGAATTGTGGATCGAGCACGACGACTTTGCCGAAGTACCGCCGCCGAAGTATTTCCGACTAAAACCCGGCGGCGAAGTCCGGTTGAAGTACGCCTGCATCATTCAATGTCGGGAAGTGATCAAGGACGCGACCGGCCACGTGACGGAATTGCGTTGCACCGCGGACCTCGACACCCGCACCGGCGGACCCAATTCCGGCAAGAAAGTAAAGGGCACGATCCATTGGGTTAGTGCCGTCGATGCGGTGGAGGCAGAAGTCCGTTTGTACGATCGATTGTTCACCGAAGCAGAACCGGAGAAAGACGGCCGTGATTTCCGGTCCGTTCTGAATCCCAAGTCACTCGAGGTTGTCACGGCGAAGGTCGAGCGATCATTGGCCGATCCCACTCCAGGCATGCGATTTCAATTCGAACGAATTGGCTACTTTTGGCCCGATCCCCAGGACAGCCGTCCCGGTCGTCCGGTCTTCACTCGCACCATCACGTTAAAGGACACTTGGGCAAAGGTGGCGGGCGGGGGGTAAGGTGAGGCCCAGAAATAGACGGAGAAAACCGCGAGCGGATGCCACTGCGCGCTAATGTGTCATATGATCTAAAGTTCCACCTTCGATGCCGACCCATCCCGAGCGCGGTGCCGCGGCTCCACCGACCGAAGCACCTCTCCGCGGCGGATCCAAGTGGAAGTGGTCGCTTTATGCAGCAGCCGGCGTCGCTCTGGTGCTCGTCTTGAGAAACCTTCGCTTCCAGGACTTTCTAAAGTCAGCGTTAGATTGGATCGGCCAGCTTGGGCCGTGGGGTCCTGTGCTGTTCGTTGGGCTCTACGTTGTGGCCACGGTATTGTTCGTTCCTGGTTCGGTGCTCACGCTGGGGGCAGGGGCGGTGTTCGGCGTGGCGCTTGGATCCGTGGTTGTCTCCCTTGGCGCGACGTTGGGTGCTACGGCCGCATTCTTGGTGGGTCGCTATCTGACCCGCGACGCCGTCGGGCGAAGAATTGAGAAGCACGAGAAGTTCGCGGCGATTGACCAGGCCGTGGCCAATGAGGGATGGAAGATCGTTCTCTTGATGCGCCTCTCGCCGGTTTTTCCGTTCACTCTGCTGAATTACGCATTCGGCCTGACGCGAGTGAAGTTAAGCCACTATGTGCTGGCTTCCTGGCTCGGCATGATTCCTGGCACGGTGATGTATGTTTATCTCGGCTCACTGGTCAATGTCGGTGCCGGCCAGCGGCAGCGGACGACTGGCGAGTGGATTCTGTACGGCGTCGGCCTGTTGGCGACAGTCATAGTCACGGTATTCATCACGCGTCTAGCCAGCAGGGCGCTGGCAAAGAAGGTCGCCAGCAAAGGACCCGGGACGACACCGTAAAGGAATCATGGGTGTTCCTTCAGATCCACTGTCGATCAGGCCGGATGACGCGCACAATGCGCGACTCGTATCTTATGTTCATCCCTCTGACTGGCGTAATCCCATCCCGGCGCCCTGCTATAATCTCGTGGTCATCGGCGCCGGGACGGCTGGATTGGTAACGGCAGCGGGAGCGGCAGGACTCGGGGCGAAGGTTGCGCTCGTGGAGAAAAATCTCCTGGGCGGAGACTGTCTCAATGTCGGCTGCGTTCCGTCGAAAGCCATGATCCGCTCCGGGCGCGCCGTGTTCAATGCGAAGGAGGCAGCCGCATTCGGAGCGCGCATAGGTAAGTCCGTCGAAGTCGATTTCGCGGCGGTTATGGAGCGAATGCGCAAGCTTCGCGCCGACCTCAGTCCGCATGATTCGGCCGAACGTTTTACGAAGCTCGGCGTGGATGTGTTCCTGGGTGATGCTCGCCTTTCTGGTCTCGATTCAGTCGAGGTCGCCGGGCAGACCCTGAGATTCAAACGGGCGGTCATCGCTACCGGCGCGCGCGCGGTCGAGCCATCCATTCCGGGACTGGCAGAAGCCGGCTACCTGACCAACGAGACCGTCTTTAACCTTTCCCAATGTCCGCCCAGGCTGGCCGTCATCGGTGGCGGACCGATTGGTTGCGAGTTGGCGCAGGCCTTTCAGCGGCTGGGTTCCCAGGTCAGCCTGCTCCACAAGAATGCTCATCTACTCGATCGTGAGGACATGCAAGCGGCCGCGCTCGTGCAGAAGGCCTTCATTCGTGAGGGAATCGCGCTCCACCTCAAGGCAACGATCACTCAGGTTGAGCGTAGTAGCGGCGGCAAACGTATCTACTACGAGGCGCACGGAAAGGAGGAGACGGTCATAGTGGACGAGATTCTGGCGGGAGCTGGCCGGGCGCCGAACATTGAGGGGCTTAACCTGGAGGCTGCCGGTGTTGAGTATGACGGCACCAAAGGAGTTCTAGTGAACGATTGCCTCCAAACCAACAATCGACGCATTTACGCTGCGGGGGATGTTTGCTTGGACCGGAAATTCACCCATGCCGCCGATTTTTCCGCCCGGATCGTAATTCAGAATGCCCTATTCCGTGGCCGCAAGAAGGCCAGTGCGCTCATGATGCCCTGGTGCACTTACACCGACCCGGAAATCGCTCACGTCGGTCTCGATGAACAGGAAGCTCGAGCGCGCGAGATCGAAGTGGACACTTACCTGCGTGAGTTCAAGGACGTGGACCGCGCGGTTCTTGACGGTGAGGAAGAGGGGTTCGTGAAAATCCACGTCAAAAAAGGGCGGGATGAAATCCTCGGAGCGACCATCGTGGCGCGCCATGCCGGCGAGATGATCAGCGAAATCAGCGTGGCGATGGCGGCTCGCTTCGGGTTGGGCAAGTTGGCTTCGATCATTCATCCGTACCCAACGCAGGCCGAAGCGATCCGTCAGTGCGGCGACGCTTATAATCGGACCCGATTGACTCCCACGGTGAAGAAATGGATGGGCCGGTGGTTGGCGTGGCAAAGGAGCTGAGGCGACCCGGCCTGAATGAATGCCGACAAGCGCGCCCCAATCCAGCTGACGCGGTGCGCTCAAGTTCGACGGATTGGTGGCCCCATCGCACGGGTTCGTGCGGGGGCTCCAGCGCGCCGCAAAACCTACGGAACCCGCGCCATTTCAGGTATGCTTGGCGCGAACCAATCGAAGGTGGGTCGGGTGTTTGAGGCATTGAACGCTGCCCCGGTCGGATGCCATGGAATTCCCGTCAGGTGAATCAGAGGATTACATTGAAGCTCACTCAATCCAGCGGACTCGACCGCGATGACCTCGCCGGGATCGCTGACGCCATCCATGTTTTGGTCGGTCCAGAGCGCGAGTCCGGCCAATTCCGCGCCGCTCAGTTTTCCGTCGGCATCGTCATCCAACGCTGCCAAGACTTCATGGTGCCAAGGCTGAGCGAACCTACCCGACCCGGCAAGACACCTGACTTCGGAGATAAGTCTCCGTGGTGCAGTTAGCGACAGGTTTGATTTCGGATTTCGCCTCGGCGGCGTATTCAATTTGAAGAATCGGTCGCGCGGTCGGTCAGCTTGGCGGCCAGAAAGCCAAACAACGAAGCACCTCGTAACGCATGAACACAATTACCACCAAAGACGGCACGACGATTTACTACAAAGACTGGGGCTCCGGCCCGGTTGTTACTTTCAGCCACGGATGGCCCCTGACGTCCGACGCCTGGGAAGCGCAGATGTTCTTTCTCGCTTCGAACGGCTACCGCTGCATCGCCCACGACCGCCGGGGTCACGGCCGTTCGAGTCAGCCCTGGAACGGCAACGACATGGACACCTACGCCGACGATCTGGCGGAACTGTTCGTCAAGCTGGACTTGAAGAATGCCACCATGATCGGGCACTCGACCGGCGGCGGCGAAGTGGCACGGTTCATTGGACGCCACGGAACCCAGCGAGTGGCGAAGGCCGTGCTAATGGGCGCCGTGCCTCCGATCATGCTCAAGACCGAGACGAATCCAGGCGGATTGCCGCTCGAAGTCTTTGATGGCTTCCGTGCCGCCTACTTGGCCGACCGTTCCCAGTTCTTCCTGAATGTCGCGAGCGGTCCTTTCTTTGGATTCAACCGCCCGGGCGCCAAAGTGTCGCAAGGGCTCATTCAATCCTGGTGGCTGCAAGGAATGATGTCCGGCCACAAGAACGCCTACGACTGCATCAAGGCGTTTTCCGAAACGGACTTCACTGAAGATCTGAAAAAGTTCGATGTGCCCACGCTGATCATCCACGGCGATGACGACCAGATCGTACCTATCGGAGCTTCGGCGATGCGCTCGGCGAAGCTTGTCAAGAATGCCACTTTGAAGATCTATCCGGGCGGCTCGCACAGCCTAGGCGACACCAGTAAAGAACAGCTCAACGTGGACCTCCTTGCCTTCATCAAATCCTGAATCGGTATCGGCGACCCGCCCAGCGCAACGCCCAAGCTTTCACCAAAAACTATGCCGACGAACAATCTCATCGGAAAAGTTGCCTTCGTTACCGGCGGCTCACGCGGAATTGGCGCGGCTATCGCCAAGCGGTTGGCGTCCGAAGGCGCAGCCGTGACGATCACCTATTCGAGTGCGCCTCAGAAGGCGGAGGAAGTCATTCGCAGCATCGAATCGACGGGGGGACGGGGTCTTGCTCTCCGGGCCGATAGCGCGGACGCCAAAGCGCTCCAGGACGCCATCGCGGAAACGGTTCGGACCTTTGGTCGCTTGGATGTGCTCGTGAACAATGCCGGCTTGGCCACCATTGGGCCGCTGCACGAGTTCACCTTGGAGGACTTCGACCGGTCGGTGGCAGTCAACGTCCGCGGTGTCTTTGTCGCCTCTCAGGCAGCGGCGCATCACATGACTGAGGGCGGGAGAATCATCATGATCGGGAGTGTCAATGCCGACCGCATCCCGTTTGCGGGCGGCAGCGTGTATGCAATGACCAAGGCGGCGGTTGCTGGACTCACTCGTGGGCTGGCTCGGGACCTCGGTCCGCGCGGGATCACGGTGAACACGATCCAACCGGGTCCCGTGGAAACGGACATGAATCCGGCCAACGGGCCGTTTGCCGAGACGCTGAAGAGTTTCATGGCCGTCAAACGATATGCCCGAGGAGACGAAATCGCCGCCATGGTCGCCTACTTGGCAGGGCCAGAAGCTGATTTTGTGACGGGTTCCAGTCTTACGATCGACGGTGGCTTCGGCGCGTGATGGATTTGCATGAAAACATCTCACGCTAATTTTGCGGAAGAGTCGCGTCACCCGGATGAGATTGGCCCGTCGCTGATTGCCTAAACAACGATGCAACGATGAATCGAAGGAACACACTATGTTTGGTCTAACACCCCTTGGCGTCATTCATACCGCGATCAGCCTGGTGGCCGTGGCCGCGGGCATCGTCTCGTTTGTCCGCTACAAGCAGATCTCTTCGACGACCCAAGTTGGTCGGCTGTACGTGATCACGACCGTCCTTACCTGCTTGACCGGATTCGGAATTTTTCAGCACGGCGGTTTTGGGGCACCTCACGCACTCGGTATCATCACTCTGGTGGTGCTGGGAATCGCGGCGGTGGCCGGTAAATCAACTGTGTTCGGGCGCGCCTCTCGATACGTTGAGACGGTTAGCTACTCGGCGACATTCTTCTTTCACATGATTCCCGCGGTGACTGAGACTTCGACTCGATTGCCCCTGGGAGCGCCTCTCGTCGCGGACCGGGAGAGCCCGTCATTGCAAGCGGCGGCCGGGGTACTGTTCTTGTTGTTCTTGGTTGGAGCCGCATTGCAAGTGCGACAGATGCGGGCCAGGCCGAAGACGGCCGCAGCATCCTAACCCGGGATCTACTGCTAGATCGCCCATGATCGAGGCAGTGCTTCCCACCGCTGCCGCCGCGCACTAGAGATATACCCGTGAATGAGATTCTGGGACTGCTGGTGCGTCACGGTCCGGCAGTCCTTTTTATCGCGGTATTCATCGAACAGATCGGAGTCCCTCTGCCCGCCGCGCCGTGGTTGCTGGCGGCGGGCGCTTTGGCTGGTGCCGGCAAAATCAATGGGTTGGTTGCCCTCGTTGCCGCGGCCTTGGGCGCGATACTGGCTGACGTGATTTGGTTCCTAGTGGGACGTCGGATTGGGCGTCGGGTGTTGGACCTCATTTGCCGGATTTCGCTGGAACCGGACTCGTGTGCTCGACGAACGCAGAATCTTTTCGCTCGCTACGGAATGCGAGGGGTGGTGGCGGCCAAATTCATTCCTGGATTGAGCAGTCTGGCGGCGCCGCTGGCCGGCAGTTCGGGTATGGGAGCGGCCCGGTTTTTCTTTTTCGATGGTCTCGGTGCCGCGCTCTACGCCGGAAGTTTCATCCTCGTGGGTGTCTTGTTTAGTCGGCAAATCGAGCAGATCATGAACGCGTTGGCGGGTCTTGGGCACAGTGCGTTCGCTTTGGCGATTGGATCGGCCGTGCTCTACATCGGCTACAAGTATTTCCAACGGCGCCGACTTCTGAGCGACCTGCGCATGGCCCGCATTACCGTGGACGAATTGCATCAAAAGCAAGAAGCAGGGGAGAACCTGATCGTCCTCGATTTGCGATCACAGGGCGAAGTCGAACGAGACCCTGTGCTGATCCGCGGGGCGCTGCACATGACCCTGGAGGAAGTGCCGATTCGCGAGCAGGAAATTCCTCGTGACCGCGATATCATTCTTTACTGTTCCTGTCCCAACGAAGTGACTAGTGCCAGGGTGGCGTTGTTGCTGCATCGAAAAGGCATTGTGCGCGTCCGGCCTCTCTTGGGAGGAATTGATGCTTGGCGAGAGCGCAATTATCCGACGGATTTGCGTGGCGGGCGAGTCGCGGATCAACCCGACGGAATTTCGGCGATTCAAGAGAACCGCTACCCCACGTGATCTTTCATCCTTAATAAAACTATGGCTAAGCCAGTGATCTGGACGGTGGACGACGATCCCGACGTCTTGCGCGCCGTCGAACGGGACTTGCGCCGACAATACGGCAATCGCTATCGGGTCATCGCGGCAGACTCCGGAGGGTCGGCGCTCGAAGCGATCAAGCAGCTCAAGCTGCGGAACGAGCCCGTGGCGCTCTTTCTCGCGGATCAACGAATGCCGCACATGTCGGGAGTGGAGTTCTTGGAAAAGGCTATCGAGTTCTATCCCGAGGCCAAACGCGCGTTGCTCACGGCTTACGCCGACACCGACGCGGCTATTCGCGCGATCAACAGCGTGCAGATCGATCATTACCTTATGAAACCTTGGGATCCGCCCGAGGAACGCCTCTTTGGCGTGGTCGATGATCTGTTGGATGATTGGCAAGCGTCGTATCGCCCAGTGTTCGAGGGTGTGCGCGTCGTCGGACATCGCTGGTCGCCGCAAGCGAACGAGATTCGTGATTTCCTTGGGCGTAACTTTGTCCCGCATCAGTGGCTCAACATCGAGACGGATGAAGCGGGCAAACAACTTCTCACTACAACCGGAGCCGACCCCTCGTCGTTACCCCTCGTCATATTTCCCAACGGCTCGTTCCTGCCTAATCCCCCGGCGGTTGAGATCGCCCGAAAGTTGGGACTGAAAACGAAGCCGGAATTCCCCTTCTACGATTTGGTGGTGGTCGGCGCCGGTCCGGCCGGATTGGCGGCCGCCGTTTATGGCGCCGCCGATGGACTCCACACATTGCTGGTCGAGCGAGAGGCTCCCGGCGGACAAGCCGGTCGGAGTTCGCGCATTGAGAACTATCTGGGGTTTCCGGTGGGGTTGAGCGGCGCCGACCTTGCTCGGCGGGCCGTCGCCCAAGCGCGTCGTTTTGGTGTCGAGATTCTGGCGCCCCAAGAAGTCAGAAGTGTGCGGATTGAAGGCTCCACCCGGTTGCTGACCTTGGCGGACGGTTCGGAAATTGGTTGTCGCGCGTTGCTCATTGCTAGTGGCATCGCCTTTCGAAAGCTCGAAGTGCCCGGGCTAGAGAAGTTGAACGGCGCTGGCGTTTATTATTACGCGCCGATGTCGGAGGCGTTTTCGTATCGAGACGGCGATATTTATATCGTCGGTGGCGCCAACTCTGCCGGACAAGCTGCGATGTATTTTTCCAAGTTTGCCCGGCGAGTCACGATGGTCGTGAGGGGCCAGTCGCTCTCGGACACCATGTCGCAGTACCTAGAAAACCAAATCACCGCCACGAGCAATATCACGGTAAAATTTAACGCCAACGTCATCGCGGTGGAAGGCGATGGCCGCTGCGAAACGATCACGATCCAGAACAACAAGACTTGTGCGCAGGAAACCGTTCCGGCGAGTGCGTTGCTGATCTACGCTGGGGCCGTTCCCCAAACGGATTGGCTCGCGGGTGTGGTTGAACGGGATGCCCAGGGTTATCTGATTTCCGGTCAACATTTGCTGCGCGAAGGCAAACGCCCGGCGGGTTGGACGGCGGATCGCGATCCATTTTATCTGGAGACGAGCGTTCCGGGAATCTTCGTCGCGGGTGATGTTCGTCATCGATCCGCGAAGGGCGTCACCTCCGGAGTCGGCGAAGGCGCCATGGCCGTCAAGCTCGTTCACGAATACCTTGGCTTGTTGTAATATGGATTCGACTACTCTCCAGGAACTCCGCTCCACGCCCTTATTCTCCAAGCTGACCGATGACCAATTGGGATGCATTCCTCCAGGCGAAGTTATCGAT
>DLVS01000633.1 GCA_003445095.1 Verrucomicrobiales bacterium | reverse complement strand
CGAAACGGAAGGAGGCCGGTCTTGCGACCGGCCCCCGGTGATGAGGTCATTAACGCGCTCACCCGCACGCTCAGATCAGCGACAGGGCCAACTGGAGTCGGTGACCGCACCCCGTCGCAAGCAAGACCTCTCTGCCAACCCTTAGCGGTCACCCAATCCAACCAACACTGAATCGGATTATTCAGTGTCGAAATTGTTCAAAGTGACTGTCGGAAGTTGGTGTCTCGCGAACGCCCTCAGGAAAGCACTCCTTTGTGAATTCGCCAAGTATTCTTATCGCAAATGTGTGAGAAAATTATTTGCCAAATAATGGTGAGCCACGGCGATTTTTTCCTGCCATTCGTAGGGGTTGTTCCTCTCCGATGGCGCTCCCCGCCGGCTATGAAATTCGGCCCAAAAGGTCCCGAGCGGCGACCATCGCCGGGCGCCCCAGTTCGGTGGTGTTTGCATTTGCCCGCCTCATGACCGCACCGGCAAGCCAAATAGCCGTCGATGCTCTTGCATCACATACCGATCGGTCATGCTGGCCACATAGTCGCACACCGCCCGGTGAAGCCCCAACCCGGCGACTCGCTTGCGCGCACCTTGCCCCATCTCCTCGGGCTGATCGACGAACGCGGAGAATACCTCGCCCAACATTCGCACGGCCCGGCGGTTAGGCTCAGCCACGACCGGATTGTAGTAGAGATTCCGGTAGAGGAATTTTCGAAGATCGAGATTGGCACGTCGTCGTTCGATACTATAGCTCACCAGCGGTCTTCGGTTGCTTCTTACTTCGTCCGCGTTTTGAACCCCAGCCGCAGCCAAATTGGACAAGGTAGTTTCTACGACGTCCGTCACCTGCTGATCAATGATCTGGCGAATCGTGTAGTAGCGTCGGCTTTCTGCGGGCAATTGGCCGAAGCGTCGTTTCACCGCGCGCGCGGCCGACGCCCACACGCTTACTTCGGCAAGGAGCTTCTTTTCGTCCAACAGGCGGTGATCCAATCCGTCGTCCAGGTCGTGACTGTAGTACGCAATCTCGTCTGCTAGATTCGCGATCTGGGCTTCCAACGACGGCTGATAGTAGCGTGAACGGAGAGTTCCGTCGGGCACGTCGAAAGTGTGGTCATGCTTGGCCAATCCTTCGCGCACTTCCCACGAAAGGTTGAGACCGGCAAAATTCGGATATTTGCGCTCGAGCGTTTCCACCACCCGGAGACTTTGCTGGTTGTGCTCAAACCCACCGTGTCCCTTCATCAATTGGTTGAGTCGGTGTTCCCCTGTATGTCCGAAGGGTGAATGACCGAGGTCGTGAGCCAGGGCAATCGTCTCGGCGAGGTCTTCGTTCAGCCCCAACGCCCGCGCGATATTCCGTGAAATGGCGGCCACTTCCATGGTGTGCGTCAGGCGGGTGCGCAAGTGGTCTCCCGTACCGTTGAGGAAAACTTGCGTCTTGTATTCGAGGCGACGGAACGCGCGCGAATGAATCACGCGATCGCGGTCGCGTTGGAATTGAGTGCGCCACGTCGGCGGTTCTTCGGGATGCACCCGACCGCGCGTGTCCCCACTAAATTGAGCGAAGGGCGCCAGAAATTGCCGCTCGCGTTGTTCTAGATCACGCCGAGTAATCGGAGGCACGCGCGGAATAGACCCGAGGGAACAGGCTTTGCGAAGGCTCAATTCCATCGCAACGTTTCGCCATCCGGCCAACGCCCACGAATGAACATTTACCAACATCCCACTTTCGAGATGGCCTGTCAGCAATTCGACCTGGTCGCCAACCGCCTAGGTCTGTCCGACGCTGACCGACTTCGCCTCAAGGCCCCCAAGCGTTCGCTCATTGCCGCCGTCCCGGTGCGGATGGATGATGGTTCCACCCACGTGTTCACCGGATTTCGGGTGCAACATCACTTAACTCTGGGACCGACAAAAGGCGGTATTCGATACCACCCAGAAGTCGCCCTCGGCGAAGTAGCGGCGCTGGCCATGTGGATGAGCTGGAAGTGCGCTTTGATGGGCTTGCCCTACGGCGGCGCTAAGGGTGGCGTGGCCGTGGACCCCCGGAAACTATCGCACGCCGAACTCGAACGACTTACCCGTCGTTACACTCAGGAGCTGATTGGTTTCATCGGGCCGCATCTCGATATTCCTGCTCCGGACCTAGGCACGAACGAACAGATTATGGCCTGGATGATGGATACCTTTTCGGTCCATGCGGGACACTCCGTCCCTGGTGTGGTTACCGGAAAGCCGGTGGGCCTTGGCGGGTCGTTAGGACGTCGTGAGGCGACCGGACGCGGCGTTGCCTATCTTGCCGGACGAACGATGGACACCCTCAATCTCCCGGCCAATGGGGCCACGGCGGTGGTCCAAGGCTACGGAAATGTCGGATCGGTCGCGGCGCACTCATTGGCCCGGCAAGGGTTGAAAGTGACCGGTGTCAGTGATGCGCTGGGCGGGGTTTTCAATAGCCGCGGATTGGATTTGCGGCAGCTCGATGAATGGGTCGCCGAACACAAAACGGTCGTTGGTTTTCCCGAGTCGGAGCCGATTGGGGGCGACGCCTTGTTACTGCTGCCGTGTACGGTGTTGGTGCCGGCTGCGCTAGAGCGACAAATTACCGCCGCCAATGCGGGGCAATTGCGATGTCGAATCCTGGCGGAAGGCGCCAACGGGCCCACGACCCCCGAAGCCGACGCGATCCTGTCGGCGCGCCCGGACATTTTTGTCATTCCCGATATCCTCTGCAACGCGGGCGGCGTGGTGGTGAGCTACTTCGAATGGGTGCAGGATTTGCAATCGTTCTTCTGGGGTGAAGGGGAAGTCATGGATCGCTTGTTTCGGCTTCTCGAGGGCGCGTTTGTCCAGACGCTCAACCTGTCCCGCCACGAGCAAATCTCGATGCGACTCGCTGCGCTCAGTCTTGGAGTCAAGCGAGTTTGGGAGGCGAAGGTGACCCGCGGGTTGTTTCCTTGATTGGCCACCACTCCGTTCGAAGGCGCGGCAACGGATGGCCTCGCTCCTCGTTGCGTCGATTCCCGAGTGGCACGATTCAGTTCATGCTGCGGCGTAGGTCCACCAGAACTTGGTCGAAGGAATCCACGCGAATCAAACCGATTCGCGGGTATTCCATATCGATGATGACATAGACGGTGATCGCCAAAACCGCGGCGAATCCGATGCTATGAACCCAACTTCGCACTTTGCTGCCTGACATGCCGTGTCCAGCCATGAACGCGGCCGCGCAGGCCATGAGTGTCAACATTCCGAATATGACAACCGGCGGGTGAGTTCTGGCCGTCATCGTTCGGGTCGTGGCGATGTCAAACATCTGGTTCAAGGCCGGGAGCAAACCGACCACCACTGCCTGTCCACCTTCTTTTTGCTGGGCGATGGCGGCTTTCCAAATCTCAAGTTGCAGTTGGGTCGTGCGATCCAATTCTGCCTGAACCGCCGCCAAATCGGGAATCTTTCGATAGGTCTCCAGGCGGGAGTCGAGATATTGCCGGAATAAGGCGCGCATGGCCGGTTGCGCGTTGGCGGGAAGAATATCGATCCTGAGCCAGGCGGTACCGATCTGATTCGCCTCCTGGACAATTAACCCGCGACG
>DLVS01000844.1 GCA_003445095.1 Verrucomicrobiales bacterium | reverse complement strand
AACGACATTGATTTTCGTTTGTACGCAACGCTCTTTCAGGCGAACGCATTCCCCAGCGCGCTCGAATTGGAATTGGGCGTGTTACCAGCCGAATTGCTGGAAAAGTTTCGCGCCCTGCCGGAGACACCGCCCGGTATTCGTACGCGTTTCCTGACTAACAACGCCGCCAACGTGCTGGTCTTCCGCTCTCGGATTCCCATGCCCACGTCTTCACTTGCATTACAATGAAGTGCTCTGCGCCCTATATCGATTGCACTGGAGCTTCTCGGCGAGGTATCGCGCTGGTGATTACCTTGCTGATGCTCTCGGTGGTCACGATCACCGCGGTGGCGTTCCTGGCGGTGAGCCGACGCGAACGTGTGGCCGTCAGCACCAGCGGTGAACAACTGGACGCTCGATACATCGCCAATGTGGGACTCAATCACGCTCAAGGACGTCTCGCGAGTCGTATCTCGGCATTCACCAACCGGGCGGCTTACGGCGGCTATATGGTCTCCACCAATTACGGTAATCCATACTTTCAACAGGGCGTGAATTACGCGTACCTTCAAACTCGCAATTTCCGGCACCTAACGAATGTAAGTTACTACGCAAATTCGAACTTTACTAAGTTTAATCTGGAGAATGCGGGCGACCGGGAGTCCTACGCGCGGCTTTTGGGGAATCTTTACTACGATCCGCGGCCGCCCGTTTTTGTGTCAACCAATCGGAACCCGCGTCTCCCGCCGGATTTTCGGTTCTATTTGGACCTGAATCGCAATGGTCAGTTTGAGACCAATGGGTTCATTTGGGAGCGAGACCGACAAGGCAGGATCATTGGAAATAGCCAACGATTCTTCTGGGGCGACCCTGAGTGGATTGGAGTTCTTGAGAATCCTGACGTACCCCATTCGGGCACCAACCGATTCTTAGGCCGTTTTGCTTACGTCGTCGTGCCGACGAGCCGCACGCTTGATGTTAACTACATCGGCAACGACGCCAAACGCCTCGATGTTGGCGCGGGACTGCCTCGCGACACAAATGTCCTGTTGTCGAGTGGCTTTCTTCGAAATCAAGGGGTCGGCTCCTGGGAGGTCAATCTGGCCGGATTCTTCGGAACTCTAAATACGAACGTCTGGCTCTATTCGATCAACGATTACAGATATGAGACCAACATTGCTGTCCGAAGCCAAGGACTGACCTTTTCCGACGCCGAGCGCGTTCGACGATTCCGCCAGGGCCCCACGGCTCCTCAATCGGCCGACGACTTCTACCTAATTGATTCCGGGGCCAGCGACTTGGTCCAAGTCAACAACACGTTCCAGGGAGACTTCATTGACGGATATTCGGACGGACCACTTGTAACCACCGTGGCTCAGATTCGTGGGAGGGTGCCCGATAACGACCGGCCCAACCTGGCCTGGGCAGGGTCGGATTTGACCAATCATTTCACGGGACTGAACGACTGGTTCAATCCCACGCTTGGTTTCGGCGCGCGCATCACTGGTCAGTACACTAATCAGAGCGTGGCGCGAACCTCGCCCCTGAGCACGTATGATCGTTACACCTTTTATCGGCTGATTAGCCAGTTGGGAACCGATTCGGCAGACGGTCGGTTCGAGTCAGGAACGCATCCGGTCTATAGCGATGTGTATCGAGGGGTGGACTCAGTGAATCCCAATGGGTTTTACCGTCGGGCGAAGCTCAACTTGAATTACGCCCAAGATAACGTCGAAAGCTCCTCGATCGATTCGGCCCGGGTCACGAGTTTTCAACCGTGGAAGCCGCTACAGTGGTTCACCAACGCGGCCAGTCGGCTTTTGCTGAGCGAGTTCACCAACAGTTTGCCGTTCTTCCCACCAGGACAAGCAAGGTCAGTTCCGGGGTTGCCAATTCATGGGTCCGTCCGAGTCCGCGACGCCAACAACCTCGAGTACCTGACGAACTACGTGTACGACTCGCAGGTGCATCGTCTGCTGCAAGTGGCAGCTAATATTTATGATGCGACGACCAACCAACTCCTGCTTCCTCTCCAGGGACCGGTGAATCAACGAGTGGCGTTTCCAACCGTCCTCCGTCCATTGGTTTACGAGGATGCCCGTACACCCGGCGTGTTGCGACTGCACAGTTTCGAGCAAATTGGGGCGGTCCCCAACCTCAACAATCCATTGGAATTCCTCTTGGCGAGGGATTGGGTGTCACCCGATTTGGTGACCAATGGCGCGCCGCATTCTGGTGGGTCGCCCCGGCAACGTCTGGCCCCGAGTTTGCCAGAGGAGGATGTGACTTCAGCCAAACGGGGCTTCAACGTGTTCGGGCTGCCTTGGGTCGTGGGCGCCAAAAAAGGCTTGCCCAATTTCAATCAAGCACTGTGGCAGACGGTTTTTCAGCCGACTCGGCGGTTGATCATCACGCGACCGACTCGGAATTCCAAGATTGGCAATTCAGAGCTTCCGTTTGCCGGGGCCAACAGCGGAGGCTTTAGGACGGAATATCAATATATTCTCAGCTTCACCAACTTGGTGGGTATTGAGGCCTGGAATTCATACCTGACGAATTTCACTCGCCCGGTGCGAATCTTCGCCACGAACGTTTTGGAATTCACGCTTCGCGACGAAACGCTCCCGCAGAATCCCCAGGTCTTGGTTGAGCGTCGGGAACTGCTCTCGCTGGATTTGACAACGAACAATTGGGCCGCCAAGCAGTACCTGAGCGGCGGTTTCAGTCGCAATACCAATTCGCCGCAGTATTTGGCCTATCCTCCGCAGATTCCTGCCAACGTACAGACGGTGCGTAATGGGATTTATCCTAATGGTTTGGCCATTGGCCTGAGTTTCATCTACGATCCCATCCGCCGCCTAGCCCTGCCGCTTACGCAGACCAATGAGGCGCGGGTCGCTATCTCCCAGAGCAATCGCAGGTATCTCAATCCAGTCGTCTCGGCCTACGCCACCAATCAGCTGTTCTTCACGATTATCGACAACCTGTCGGGGCGGCTGCTGGACGTGGTAACTCTGCGCAGCGTAATGGTGCGAACGAATCTGATCTCAACTTTGAGTTTCGACTCTCAGGGAGCGGAGCAAGAGTTCTTCCAAGAGCAACTAACTGGCCCGCCGGACGCTCAAATGCCGGCCTTTTGGTCCACGAATTTGGTGCAGAACAACCGCACGCGAGGGATGGATAATCAGATGTTGGCCTCGTTGGGGGTTTTCCGTGTACCTCCCAGCTTGTGGCGAAGTCCGGCAGGGGCGGGCGGCCTGGTCGAGGATCCTCAATTCTCGATCGACGGACTTCGGTATTTTCTCTATGGCACTCTGCCGACCACGTCGCTTGATCCGTCATACGCCGATCGAATTCGACGCCAGTACGGTTCCAATTTGGTGGTGCAAGTGGGCTTTAACCCCTCACCGAAAGTTTTCATGTCTGATCGGCGGATGGCCAACGATCCCCTGGTTCACTACACGCGCGATGATCTTGGTCCAGGCTACTTTTTCCTCACGGAGGCGGGTTACACGGAGATACCACATGAATTTTTCGGGCTGGTTTCGGGCGCGGACTTCGGCGGGATTCAATTAGCGACCAATTTCGTCGGTTTCGACATCGGTCGATC
>DLVS01000403.1 GCA_003445095.1 Verrucomicrobiales bacterium | reverse complement strand
GCGTCGTTCGCTGGCTTATGTCGCCGCGACCGGCTTGTTGGTCATTCTCACCTTTCATGCGGGCGGTCTCGCTCCGGCGGATGGCACTGCTTTCGCGGGGATGTTCGTGGCGGATGCACTGTCGAATTTCTTCAAGACTCTGTTCCTAGTGTGTGGGATCGCGATGCTCCTAATTTCCGCCAGCTATTCAGATCGCTTGAATGGATTTGGGGAATTTGTCGCCCTCGTCCTATTCGCTTTGGTTGGGATGCTGCTGGCCGCCTCGGCCAACGACTTCATCCTCATGTTCGTGGCGCTCGAATTGATCACGGTGACCTTCTATGTCCTGGTTAGTTTTCAGCGTCATCGCCTCGCGTCGCTGGAAGCGGGTGTAAAATATTTGATCTTCGGCGCGCTGGCGGCGGCCTTCATGGTGTTTGGCATCACGCTGATATTTGGCGCCTCCAATACGACCAACTTTTATCAAATCGCTGCCCAACAAAGTAAGCTTCTCAACTCTCCGATCTTTCTCATCGGCTTATTGCTCACCTTCGTCGGCTTGGGTTTTAAGATTTCGGCGGTTCCGTTCCAAATGTGGACCCCAGACGTTTACCAAGGCGCACCAGCGCCCACGACTGCGTTTCTGGCGTCTGGTTCGAAGGCGGCAGGGATGGTTCTGATTGTGCGCCTGGCCTATGGAGTGGTACCGGACTTGGCCGGCCATTGGAGCCATTTGTTGCTCGGCATCGCGGTCGTAACCGCGTTGTACGGAAGTTTTTGTGCGTTGGCCCAGCGCAGTGTGAAACGACTGATGGGTTACAGCTCGATTGCCAACGCGGGTTACCTGCTGATTGGAGTGGCGGCGACCAACCTGACCGGGTCTTCGGCGGTGCTCTTCTTTCTCACCGGATATCTGGTGACGACGTTGCTGGTCTTCGCGGTCATGACTGTCGTGACCGCCGAGTCCGATTCGGACGATATCAGCATTTTTGATGGACTCGGACGACGGTCACCCTTCCTGGCGGCGGGAATGACTTTGGGTCTGGTCAGCCTCGCCGGCGTGCCTCCGTTGGCGGGTTTCTTTGGGAAGTTTTGGATCTTCAAATCGGCGGCAGCGCGGGTCGCGAGCGATCGCTGGTTCTTGGTCGCGATCTTAGCAGCATGTGTCGCGGTGGTTATTTCGCTCTATTATTATTTCGGCATTATCCGGGCAATGTATTGGCCGCGGCACGCCGTAGAGTCGAAACCTTTGCCGACGCCCCTGCCGACGGCCCTCACGGTCGTTGCTTGCGTGGCGGCGGTACTGTTGATCGGGGTTTTCCCCGGCGGTTTAGTGCAAGAATCAGAACGGGCCGTGGCAGGATTGGCGCCCGCTCCGGAGCCGGCGGTTTCTCAAACCGCGGCGAAGTGAAGCGTCCCTTAGTAAAGGACCGGTTCGCAGTGGCAGTCGCCAGAATACTGGCCAGTGGAGCGGTTGATCGAGCAACTGGAATATGGCGTCCAGCGATTGAGAATTGAGAGGAGCAGGCGAGGGACCCTCCGGTGGGCCACCGTTCCTTGTGTGTGGTTCTTGGTCGTTCCTGACAAGGCGAGGGCGCGTTGTTGACCGAAGCCGTTGCTACCCGCGCAGTTTTCGTTCGAGGATCTCTCCAGCCAAGGTGGGATTCGCTTTGCCCTTCGACAGCTTCATAACCTGACCCTTGAGGAAGTTGAGCGCGACCACTTTGCCTGACCGAAAGTCAGCCACCGGTCCAGGGTTCGCAGCAATGACGGTATCGGCGAGTTGTTCGATCGCGCTGGTGTCACTTACTTGGGCGAGCCCTTTCTGTTCGACGATCGTCGCGGGTGATTGGCCGCTGGAGAACATTTCACCAAAGACTTCTTGGGCGATCTTGGTGCTGATTTTTCCGGAATCGACCAACTGCACCAATTCGCGCAGCGCCTCGGGTCGAAATCTCAAATCGGCCACTGTCGTTTGCGTCGCTGAGAGTTGAGCTTGGAGGTTGTTAATGACCCAGTTGGCCACTGCTTTCGGTTGGGTGTGTCCCGCGGCTGCCGTTTCGAAGAACCGCCCCAGGGGGAGATTATCGGTCAATACTTGGGCGTCACCTTCGGGAAGTCCAAAATCGCGCACGAGCCTTTGCTTGCGCTGCAAGGGTAGCTCGGGGATCCGGCTGCGAACTTCGGCGAGCCAGGCGTCGGTGGGTGCAAATGGCATCAGGTCTGGCTCAGGAAAGTAGCGGTAATCATGCGCGTCTTCCTTCGAACGCATGGGCTCGGTGATTCCCGCCTCATCATTCCAGCGGCGGGTCTCTTGGCGTAGTGTTTCGCCACCTCGGACCGCGGCAATCTGTCGCGGAATTTCGTACTCCAGCGCGCGCCGAACGCCGGAAAACGAGTTCATATTTTTGATCTCGATCTTCGCGCCCAGCTTCGGGCTGCCCGTCGGCCGCACGGAGACATTGACGTCGCAACGAACCATTCCTTTCTCGAGGTCGCAATCACTTATGCCGCCTCGCACCAGAATGTCAGTGAGGGCGCGTAAGTAGGTGTAGGCCATCTCGGCATTCTTGAGGTCGGGCTCCGATACGATCTCGAGCAGGGGAACGCCGGCGCGATTGAAATCGACGCCACTGTGCCGCTCGAAATGGTTGTTCTTGCCAACGTCTTCCTCGAGGTGAGCCCGAGTGATTCGGACGCGGGTCAATCCGTTCGTTCCGTTGCTGCCCCCCTCGCCGGAAAACTCGAACTCAACCCAGCCGTTCTGCGTGCTAGGACGGTCGTATTGGGTGACTTGGTAATTCTTGGCAGAATCTGGATAGAAATAGTTTTTCCGAT
>DLVS01000551.1 GCA_003445095.1 Verrucomicrobiales bacterium | reverse complement strand
ATTCGCCGAGGAGGCCACTCCACTCACCGCGCCATCCACCGGAAACGAAGCTCAAGGCCACCAACGGGGGCGTGGTATCGGGCCTCACCGCAATCGTGAACTCCTTACGCGTAATCCCCCCGTAGCCGTCATCGACTTCGGCCACCACCATAAAGTCGCCCAATTGCTCCTCGGTTGGAGTCCAGCGGATCAAGCCGTTTTGATCCAGGACCATGCCGTCCGGAGCATTCACGAGCCGCATAGACAGGGGGTCACCATTCGCATCATTCGCACGCAGAGCGTAGCGATAGCTTTGTCCCGGAATCGCGTTGGTGAAGGGAATGCTGGCAACGGTTGGGGCGCTGTTGGTGCGAGCGGTGACGAAAAACCTTTGAACCGATTCGCCATTTCGTGAGTCGGTTACCTGGATGGTGAAATCGAATGGTCCATTTGTGGTCGGATCCGGCGTCCAAGAGAGTTCCGACTTCAGCAATCCAGGTTGAGACACTACTGGGATCAATCTCGCCCTATCCGGGCCCCGGACCAACGTGGCCTCCAAGGAGTCCTGATCCGCATCTGAGGCTGTCAGCAGGTATCGATACTCCCGCCCGGACGTTGTTCGAGAGATTGGCTGCGAGGTGATTATCGGGCTTTGATTTGCCCTCGTGTCGAGCACCTGCAGGTTGAACGACTGAGCGTTGTATCCCCCATGATAATCAGACACTCCTAATCGGATTGGATAAGACCCGGCCGCTCCCTGAGGAACGTTCCAACGGAAGAGGCCGCTTTTCGAATCGATCCACGAATCAGGTGGGCTCTCGATCAGAGTCCACTCTAGAAGATTCCCCTCGGGATCGATTGCTCTTGGTGCGTAGTGGTACAGTTCGCCTTCTGACACGGAGACTGAGGGGAAGGAAGTGATGAAGGGCGCTGCGTTGGCGCAGGTTATCTTGACCTCGAACACTTGGCGCTCAACCCCCAGGAGCCCGTCCGTCACTTCCACCACAAAACGGGCCACGCCCACCTGTTCGCCGGTAGGTATCCACCGGATCGTCCCATTTTCAGAATCGATCCGCGCGCCCATCGGAGCCTCACGGAGACGCCAAGCCAAGAGGTCATGGTCCGGATCGGCAGCTTCGACTGCATACGTGAAGAGTCCATCCACCGAGCCCATGGAAGGGGGTAACGACGTAATTCGAGGCGGCCCGTTCTGGAGAGTGTTTGCTACTGTGAGTTGGAAGCTTTGGGTTCTGCGACTGCCGCTGCCGTCGCTTACCTCAAGCACGACTTCATGCTGGCCAATCGCATCGCGGGAGGGGGTCCAAACGACGAACGTGCCGTTTAACGGCGCTTGCCAGGTGGTGCCATCGGCCGCAATCACCTGGTTGGTGATCCCCATATCGATGGGACCCGACCGAAGCCGAATCGTCAAACGCCCGGCATCGGGATCTTCAGCGCGGGCGAGGTAGATCCAGGGAACTCCGAAGCGAGTCTGCACGCGCGGTTCACTGACGAAATTCGGCGGATCGTTTCTTCCCGATGCCTGGACAATGAAAGTAAAGGTTTCCGTCGCCATCGCTCCTTCAGAATCCGCGACAACGAATTCCAACCTATTCGTACCAGCAACATTCAGTATGGGAGTCCAGTCGATGACTCCGTTCGTTTCCACCACGAAGGACCATTGGGGGCCGAAATATTGTGGAGCATTGGTGACATAAAACCAGAGGGTGTCCCCTTCAGGATCATAAGCCTTCAATTGATAACTATAAGGCGTCCCTGCAGTCGCGAACACGGGCGGAGCCTCGACAAACGCGGGAGGTCGGTTCGCGCCCCGCACCTCAACCGTAAACGATTGGGCGGCCACACCGCCGCGGCCGTCCGCAGCTTGTATCACGACGTCGTGACTTCCCAATTGGTCAACCTGCGGCCGCCACGCAATCCTACCTGAAGCCGCGTCGATGCGCATTCCCTCGGGAGCTACTGGCAGCTCCAAGGTGAGAGAGTCTCCATCATCATCGGCCATTAACGGTTGATAAAGGTAGACTTCTCCGAACCTCGCGGTGCTGGGGGCGGAAGACTCAAAACGTGGGGGCACATTCACCTGATCCTCCACCACGATCTGAAAGATTTGGACAGCACGGCTGCCGTCGTCATTGGTCGCCGACAGTTCCACAATATGGGCGCCACCCTGATCCCTGCGGGGCACCCAGTGAATCTTCCCTGAGGAGGAATCAATCGTCATCCCGGATGGTGCGTGCAAGAGGCCGAACTCAAGTGTGCCTGTCGGATTCTCGACCTTGGGGTGATAAATGTACGCGAGCTCCTCCTGGGCGAGAGTCACGGGTTCTGAGCTAAAGACGGGGGGCGCCACCGCAAGCGGCGAAATGAGCCCAGTTTTATAGAAGTCGTTTTCTTTCTGACAGGTATCCACCCTCGTTCGGCCCGAGCCGTCATTGTCAACCACCACCCAGATGTCCCCAATACCCGGATCGGTCAATGGCACGACCACGTCAGTAAACTCGCCCACCTTAATAGGCGTGGTGATCTGGCCGACCCCGAGAAGGCCGCCCTCGCGTCTTGGGTCCCCGGCAAACGCTGCAACCGAGATGCCACTGGGGGATCCGGCGGATCCGGCATTGCCAATCCGAACCAACAATTCCCGAGCCTCGCCACGCTTATTGACGCGAACAAAACTTGGCAAGAGGTCCGGCGCCAAAGTTCCTTCGGGCAAAGGGGGGAAAGCATTGACTCGATAAGTGTTGTAGAGTTGCCAGCCGCGAGGTTCGTGACGAGGAATCGAGCCATCGTCGTTGATATTCGAGATGTGATAGGAATGTTGATTCCAGATACTTCGAGTGGCCGCCCAATTGTTGTTCCGATCACCAACGACTACGATCCCATGCATCTTAACGTCAGATTTGCCGTCATTTGCCACCGCAACGATCTCTGCGCTTCCATCGCCATCAATATCTGCAACGATGGGGAGTTCCACCAACGTCTCTGAAGGCTTTTCTGTTTTGAACATCACTTCTCCGTCCTTGCCTCGAAACACATAAAGATACTTCTCGTCCCCATAAACAATCTCAGTTGCACCGTCGCCATCAAAATCGAATGCCGTGGAACCAGCCATGCCTGAGCTGACATCAACGATATTGTTGGTCCATAAGGTTCGGCCGAACCGATCAAGTACAATATAATTGGATCGGCCAGCCGTGCCTATCTCCGGAAAGCCGTCGCCGTCGAAATCAGCAATCAGTGGCGGACCACTAACTGGAGAGTTTGTTGACACAGCGGTCCAGCGCAACGCTCCCGTGTGTTCAATGAGTCGGACCTCGTCGCTACCGTTGACCATCACAATCTCTGGCAGCCCGTCCAAATCAAAATCGCCGATGGCATTCAAGCCCAACCCGTCATTTATAAAATGGGGATCGCCGTTTGCACGATAAGCCGTTGTTCCTCCGATGAGTTCGAGAATTCCATCAGAATCTAAGTCTGCGATAATCGAGTGTCCGAAGCCGTTCAACGAGTCGCTCCCATGCTGACCAACAGAAGTGCGGTCCCATCTCAGCGAACCGTCAAAGTTCAACAGCATCCCTGAGACAAGGATTTCGGGGTGGCCGTCGCTGTCGATGTCTGCGATGGAGGGCGCCAGATTCCAGTTCCACGCCTTGTCAGCTCTCCAGCGGAACCTTCCTTGATTGTCAAAAGCTAGAACTTGAAAGTTTTCGTCAACGGCAACGATCTCGGGAGCGCCATCACCATCAAGATCGCCCACGGCAATGGCAGTGCTAGGGTGGATTCGATATTTCGGGTCAGTCACAGAGAAATTTTCAGACCCATCAATCCCACTCACAACGCGCAGGATTCCGTCAGCTCCATAACCACGCCCGCTGTAGGTCGTAAAAATGATTTCCGGAATACCGTCTCGATCCAGGTCAATGACCGCTGGCGTCATCATTACCTGGTCTGAGCTCGGCTCAACTTCGAATCTGTCTTTAATCCATTTCACGACCGGATCGAATGATCGTGGGAGGGCGCCCCGGACACATTCATTGTGAGAAGAGAGGACGTTGTTCGTCTCGTTGAGCTCCATGATCCGCTTCAGGCTGTCCACGTAGACACTGATCGGACTACCGGCAAACTGGACTGGACCAAGCACGGATCCCGTGATGCGCGCCGCGGTTCCAGGCTGGATGGTCATCGTGTTGGTAGCCCGCGCCAAGGCTAGATCATTCAAGGCGTCAAACTGGCCATTATGGTCGCGGTCCTCAAAGAACAGCACTTCAAACGACTCCGCAGCCGGTGATGTGCCTTTGTTTTGGATCCAAGCGGCAACCGTGCCGGAGATCAGCAAGGTTTGTCCGTCGGTGACCACTCCCCGCGTGTCGATTTGTTGGACGGACAAATCAACTTGAGCCAGGGGAAAGGTCGGCGCCGTCAGCGATGGCAGGACACAGATGGTAAAGCGTTGTTCGGCGACGCCTCCATTCCCGTCGCTCGCTTGCAAGGTGATTTGCTGCTCACCCAACTCGGTCTCAGAGGGTGACCATTGGACTAGACCGGACAAGCGGTCCACGGTCAAACCGGCCGGATTACCTTCCCCTAGGGAGTAACTGATGGCGTTAGCATCGGGGTCAACAGCCTGAGCGTGGTAGGAATAGGCAATCTCAGACGAACCTGCCCGCGCGCGGGCTACCGTCACGGGAGTTGAGACGAAGGCAGGTGGCCGGTTAGGCTGCGCGTCCGCCACGTGAACGACGTAGGACTGTTCGGCGGAATCGCCGTCCTCGTTGCGGACTCGGATTCGCACTTCAAAGCTGCCGGTGGTATCAGGGATCCAGCGAAGCCGTCCCGTGCTGGCATCAAAATTGGCGGCCGTTGGCAGACTTAGGGCTTCAAACCGGAGGGCGCCTCCAAAGGTGTCAGTAGCCACCGCGTGATACTCATAATCGCGACCCACAGTCGCCTGGATTGTGGGAACGCTGGTGAATCGGGGCGCCGACCGCTGATTCGCTAGAACGGCGACCGAATAAGTGAATGGCAGGCGCAGGGGATTATGAAAAGCAATGGTCCGGGCTGCCGAGACACCGCCGGGGATCAATCGTCCACCATTGAGGGTGCTGCCAAAGTCGTAGTAGGTCTGTCCCGCTCGGGTAACTCCGTCAGGGGAGACAACGCTGACGGTCGGCTCACTGATCTCCTGAACCGCTACCCAAGCCGGTCCAAACAATTCTTTGGATCCAACGTTTAGCAGGCTCAGTTCTTCGTATAGAAGATTTGAATCCGGATCGAAACTCTGACGCCCGTGCCGCGGCAGTACCGTTCCCGTGAGGTCTGCCAATGTGGCGTAGCCATTGGCACAAGCCGAACCGAGGACGGTCACGATATTGGTCGTTCCTCGTCCGTCATTATCGAGGGCAACAACTTCAATGTCGTTATAACCCGGCACGATCTGGACTGTTGAGAAGAAGTTCCCGGATAGGTCCAGCGACTCGGCAGGCTGGCCAGCAATTTCGACGGCCGCGATGCCATTGAAGAGCCCTGAATGCTCCTGGGCGCGCGCGCGTCCACTGATCACAAGCGGCCCCGGAAGAACCACGGTTCCAAGCGAAGTGCTGGGCATCAACAACTCAGGAGCGCCCGGTTGGCAAAATCCTTTTCCATCGGCTCCTGCTGCCCAGAGGCGGCTAACATCTTCAGGGCTGAGTGCCCGGTCGAGCAGTAGAACCTCGTCGATTACGCCAGGAAATCTGCGGGTGCCTCCTGGAACATCATTCCAATCACCAATTTTGGCATTCGGAGTCGGACCGCTACTGAGACGTTTACCTGCTCCTTGATAGTTGGTGGCACTCAACTTCCCGTTCACGTACAGGCTCAGCAAGCCATCGGAGCTCTTCCAGCTGGCAGCCAGGTGGGTCCACTCGCCCATCGGGAGCGCTTTGACGCCTGCCACAGCTCCTTCTGAATCATCGTCAAACCGAACAAACAGGGCGGGCGCCGGCAACTGGTCCGTGGTATTGGTGGTGAACAGCATGAAGCGGTTGTTCGTCAGGTAGTAGTAGCCCCACTGACTTACAATGCTCCGCAAGTAACCCGATGCTTCCTGCAACACCCACGCCGCCACCGTCATTTCTGAAGCCCCATCGAGCCGGGTGAACTGGCCAACGTCCACGGAGCCGCCTTCGGTGCAGCGAAATGCAGGGCCTGGTTTGCCTTCAGCGGCAATCTGCACACCGCCCACCAGGACGGGTTCATTTGTTCCGATGCCGTCTTGCTCCATCACCCCACCCCACCAGGCAACCAGGCCGGCTGGCGCGTCGATGCAGGTGGTCGTCGGGAACACCGGTCCGGATTCCGGGAGGAAAGTAAGGGCGGTAGCATCACTCAAGCAATTCGCGTCATCCAGCGACCGGTCGGTTGCTTCAATCGGCGAGAGGGCCGGAGTGGATTGGCCCGCCAAAGAGAGCGAGGCGTCAGGCCCAATGAAGCTCAGGTTTCGAAGAGTGAGCTGCCCGCCGCGATCTCCATCATTGTTCAAGAGGCACACATGAAGCCGTGCGGCAGAACCCGGGGCCAACCCTTGCAGGCCGACAGCCAGCCGGTAGAGGTTGGCCTCGCTGCCCGTCGCAGCCAGAGAGGTTCCTGGAGCCGCGGACGGCTCATAACCTTCAGTCCAGTTGAAGCATGCCGGCGGCCGCGGAGGCAGCCCTGCTCCCCTCTTGCTAGTGGGAGGTTCGGTCTGATTCGCGCCCTGGATGGTGTAACCCACGGGACGCCCCTGCAGGTCAGTCAGCGCCACTTCGAAGGCGTCTCGCGATAGGCCTGAGGAAGTGGTATCGAACGAAGGCGCCTCGAAGACAAGTTCGAGCAGAGCCGGCACCGCCGGAATCTCCAATTCCGCAGACAGAGAGACATGGAATGACCCGCCTTCAAAAAGGATGACCGAGCAGTCACGTGCCACGACCGAGCCTGATGGCTCACCTGGAGCTGGCGGCGTCGCGGAAAGGATCCAACCTGGAAGGCCATCAGGAAAGGGACATACCGGCAGACGGACCACTTCCAGCGGAACAACCGTCTCGTTGCATTGAGGGTCCTGTGCGATGGCGGCAAAACTGTTTGTACCGAGGATCAGGATAACGTTAGTGAATTCGAAGGTTCCATCCTCTCTGCTCACCGCTTCAAATCCTGGAGGTATCAAGGTCACCCGTGTTCCTGGTTCACTTCGGCCGGTCAATGTCACCGCCGCCGCAGTGGTCTGGCGGTCTCCGGTGGGCAACGAATCCGAAATCGGATCGAGATCAATGTTCAATGAGGGCGGAGTCGTATCCAGATTGAAGGAGACTTCATGGCTCCGGAGCGGTGTTCCGACCACATCGGTCACCTGCAGATACAACGTATGCGGTCCATCAGCCAGCGGACCGCCGTTCAATTCGGCGAGCAGCTCAGAAGTGAGTTGAAAATGATGTGCGACCAACAGGGGCTGAAGAACCGTATGGTAAGGACCATCGATCCGGTCCAAGGACACCTCCAGGCGATGGTCGGCGCCCGTCAGCGTGACCTGGCCGGTAACGGAGGGATCCGACGTCAACCCGTCATCCGCATCGTTTCCATTGTCGTTAATCAACAGGGCAAACAGTCCGGATTGCGGTTCATCCAAGAGACGCAGCCGGTAGAACCGCATGGGAAGGTCGTTGGTGTCCGCGAGAAATCCGGCGTTGTGAGGGGCGCCGGGGACCTGCCGCCAAAGATCGCAGGACGAGCGGGCTGCAAGATCGTCCCGATACTCAAGTACATATTGTCGGTTGGTGTCGGTCTCGTAAGAAATCAGAATTCGGTAACGGCCGTCATCCAAAGGTTCCTTTTTGATCGTGGCTCGAAAGGCGGCATCGCTGAACGGCTCTCCATGCTGACCCACGACGGGCAAGCGATCGAGTTGAGATTTCGACCGAGGATCACCGGAGCGTTTTGGTTCCAAAGCCTTGGCCAGATGAAGAACTCCGTGGTCTCCCTTGGCTGAAAGCAGTGGTCGGCTGAGGAGGGCTTTTGTAACATCAATGATGCTCGGGTTCCGGAATTGAGTTCCGACGGTGCGAGTCGCACCGTCGCGCTTCGGTGTCGAAGGCTGTTGATTCGCGACGTCGGGTAACGTCAACGACGATGACCAATCGACCATTCGTCCCAGCACCTCCGCCTGGATTTGAATCGGTATCGCCACATGTGCGGTCAACCACCAGGTGATAGCGGAGAGAACGAGGCGAGGCCACGGGCCGGATCGACCTCGACTAGGACGTGTACATTGATGGTTGCGAAACTCCGCCGCCCTCCGCTCGTCGATCGGGTGAAGCTGCATTTTCCATACTTGCCTTGGCCCGAGCGCCCAAGCCAGAAGCTAGATGGCTAGTTTTTCTTAGAGCCTGTCAGGCACTATAAAGGGCGCGGAGCATAAGACTGACAAAGGCGAGCCAGTGAAAGCCGGCCAGGGTGGTGGCGAGTCGCTCATAATCGCGGGCCAACCGGCGGAAGCGAGCGGCCCAGGCGAAGCTGCGCTCGACCACCCAACGGCGCGGCAGGAGCACAAAGCCCCGCTTGGCTTTGGGGAGCTTGACGACCT
>DLVS01000415.1 GCA_003445095.1 Verrucomicrobiales bacterium | reverse complement strand
CTGAGACGGTCGCCGTCGGTGTCGCGCAAGGTCGGATTGCTCAGATGGGTGTTTACTTCGGCATCGTCGGTCAAAGTGTCATCGTCGGTGTCGGTATCATTCGGGTTAGTCGTGAGGGCAAACTCCCGGGCGTTGTCCAGAGTGTCACCATCGGGATCATCGGTCGGCCGCTGATTCAAGTTCCCGAAAATGCGCATTTCCCAATCGTCGGGAAGCCCATCGCCATCCACGTCGCCCGACGCGCTGAGCCGTTCAAGGGTGAAGCCATTGAAGATCGCATTGTGGTCGGTGAATTCGGGTGTCTCCACCGTATTGCCATCGAGTTCGATTTCCAACTCGGCATCGCCCGCGGTGAATTCGTGGGTAATGACCGCGCCCTGAAGGTTCAACGGATCGCCCTGGAGCCCTCCGGGATTGAACTCGTCGGCGATCATCTCGCCCTCGACCTTGACGTCAAAGCCGCGGTTCGGACAGCAGTTCTCAGCAAAGAGCAACTGGAGCTTATAGTGTACTCCGGCCTCAACCGCGAGCCGTGCGATCACGGTGCTCGGGGCGGGGCTCCAGCGAATCGAGCGCATAACCATCTCGATAACGTCGTCATCGGCGGTACTGCCGTAGTTGGCGGTATGCCAGCCTGGAATTTCATTCACGGCGAGGACGACGACGCCCGGCGTGTTGTCGGCCGTGAATTGGGCGTCACCGGCCTTACCGGCGGCTCCGCCCGTGCCAACATTGACGGCATAGGTGAAGTTGCCTTGGAGATCGAGGCCTTCGCCGGGATCGCCGCCGGTAAACGTACCGATGGTGGTCTGAGCCCATAAGGTTGCGGTGGAGAGGAGCAGGACGAGAGGAGACGAGTACTTCATAAGCGGTTGTAACTGGTGATTTGCAAACTTATCTCTTGGCTTCCTCACCAGGTCAATCCGCCACTTCATTTTGAAAGAAATTTGTGGGCAGAAGCCGCGCCTGACAGGTCGCGTCCGTCCTTCCCATCGTCGCCGAAACGGATCCGAGCTTGAGCGCGAGCCCTGAGAATCGACACGCTGCACCGTGTCCATGGTCTGCCGATTTCCCCACCTAAAGCGCCGGCTTATACTGATCGCGCTTGGACTGCTGTGGGTAAGTCTCGCCATGGGCGCGGAACGCCTCCTCCATCCCCTGAACTCGACGACCGATGCCGACTGTGTTGTGACCTTCAACGAAGTTCTCTATCATCCTGCAGGCAACGGATCCGACCTCGAATGGATCGAGCTGCACAACCAACTCGCGGTTGATCAAGATCTCTCCGGTTGGAGCATCGAAGGCGCCATCGACTATCGTTTCCCGAAGGGCACCACCCTCGCCGCGGGTGGATATCTGGTCGTCGCAGCCGACCCCGCCTCGTTGCAGGCGATTGGCGGAGTGATTGGCGCCTTCGGTCCGTGGACAGGCCGACTCGATAACACAGGTGACCGACTGGTCCTGCGCAACCTCAACGGCCGGCTGATGGATGAATTGCGCTATGACGACGACGCCCCGTGGCCTGTGGCTGCCGACGGTTCGGGAGCCTCGCTCGCCAAACATCAACCCTCGTCACCCTCCAGCCCGCCGCAAAACTGGCGTGCGAGTCTGGAAGTTGGCGGCACACCCGGCGCGCTCAATTTTCCCGAGCCCGGCGAAGCCCCGCCGCCGGTGGTGGACACGCTGCTGGCGAAAAACTCCTCAGGGCGTTGGCAAATTCCCACCGCGGCCACCGCCGAGCTCCGGTGGCAGGCGGCGGAGCTTGACGACAGGTCCTGGAACCATGGAACCAATGGATTTGGGTTTGCCTCTTCGGCCGGTCCCGGCGTGCCCCCGGCCCAGCGGTACTATCGATTCGAGGGAACGGGCGCCGACGCCTCGGGAAACCGGGTTCACGGCCTCATTCAAAATGGTGCCCGGTATGTCACCGAACCGGCGCCGGCCGAAGGTTCGCATTCCTCAGTTCGTTTCGACGGCACCGACGAGTTCTTCAAAGTGGACGACTCCACGGCGCCGACGGCTTACACGATTTCTGCTTGGGTGAAATTCGAGACGATTCGCGCGTGCAGTTTGGTCGTACTGACGGACGCCAGCGGTCCGCAGTCGTCCTGGTCCCACCAACTTCGCCTCAACGAGGCAGGAAACTTCGAGCACTACACCTTTGACGGCGGACTGAAGGTGGTGACCGGGACCACAGTCACGGAGGTCGGTCGCTGGTATCACGTCGCCGCTACCGCGGAGAACAACGGCGTCGCGCGGCTCTTCGTGAATGGCGTCGAGGAAGGCACCGCCGCACCGATTGGCGAGTTGTGGCGCGACGGCACCCGCTGGGTATTCGGCAGCAACTCCGGCGCGACGCCGGAGTTCCTTCGCGGCTGGATCGACGAAGTCGCGATCTGGCACCAGGTGTTAGACGTGAGTTCGATCGTTGCCCTCGCCGCTGGATCGCCACCGGCCACCGGTGGCGGATTGACGAGTGTGTTCGTGACTGACCTCGGTCCAGCCATGGCGGGGATCAATCCCTCAGCGTGGTTCCGCCTTCCCTTCGTACTTCCGGCGCGCACTTCCTACGACCAGCTCACTTTGAGCGTCCGTTATGCGGATGGCTTTGTCGCATTTCTGAATGGGGTCGAAGTCGCACGTCGCAATGCACCCGGCGAGTTGCCGTGGAATAGCCAAGCCACGGTCGCGCGAACGGCCGCGGAAGCCGCCCAACCTGAAATCATCAGCCTGAACGCTTACCTCGGACAACTCCGTGCTGGGGGCAATATCCTCGCCATCCAAGGCTTGAACCTCAGCGCCGCTGACCCCGACTTCCTAGTTGAGACGACGCTGACGGCTCGGCGCGCGAATCGTCCGACCACGGCGTCGTCCATGGCTTTCAGTGAAGTTCCCGGTGCGGGAGCGCGCCCGTTTTGGTTCGAAGTAATGAACCACGGATCGTTGACCTTGGATCTGAGCAGATACGTCGTGCGGACGGTGGGTGGTGACGTCATCCCGCTAGGCAACGGCTCCCTGGCACCCAATTCTTTTCATTGGGTCCAGGTGCCTCGCTCAGGCCCGGCGGTGACCGCCGGCGAATTGCTGGTCCTCGCTTCAGCCGACGGTGCCCAAGTTTTTGACGCGGTCCGGCTCGACGAGGCCGCGCAGGCGCGTCAAATCGGAGCTGCCGGAGGAGAGTTTCTGCGCCCTTCCGCGAGTACTCCGGGTACGGAAAATACCTTCGCCCTCGCCGAGGGAATCGTGATTAACGAAATCCTTTACCACGCGCCGCCGACGTTTCCACGGCCGGGGACGCCGCCAGAAGTGGAAACGCGGCCGGTCATCGCTTGGGATTCCTCCTGGAAGTACGACGCGTCGGGCAACGAACCGGGCGTGAATTGGTTCGATCCGATGTTCGATGACTCAAGCTGGGCGAGCGGCCCCGGAGTGCTGGGATTCCGTACCGGCGTGCTGGCTGAACCGATTCGGACCACGCTCCCGTCCGGTCAATGGACTTACTATTTCCGAGTGCCGTTCGTTCTACCCGCTCTCCCAGCTAGCGATTGCCCACTGCAATTGCGCTTTCTCGTGGATGATGGCGCCGTGTTGTACCTCAACGGTCAGGAATTTCACCGGCATCGAATGCCCGAGGGGGAAATCACTTCAACCACTCCAGCGATCAACGTCGGCGATCCTCCGGTGATTGGTCCCCTGGCTTTGGAATCCTCTGGCCTGGTCGTTGGCACCAACTGGCTGGCAATCGAAGTTCATCAATGGAATCGGGATAGCTCGGACCTCGTCTGCGGAGCCGAGCTGTTGAGCTGCGAAGTTACCAAACCTGGTCTGCCGGCGACGCCCTTCGCCGAGAGCGAGGAGCAATGGATCGAACTCTTCAATCGGTCCGCCAAGCCGATGAGCTTGGCTGGTTGGCAATTGGCGGGGGCTGTCTCGTTCCTGTTTCCGCCCGACACGATTCTCGGCGCGGGGGAATACTTAGTCGTTGCCCGCGACGCGGCGGCATTGCGGGCTCGCTATCCCAACATTCGGGTCCTCGGCGACTTCTCCGGCCGCCTATCCCGTCGCTCCGATCATCTTCGATTGCTCGACTCGAACGGCAACCCCGCTGACGAGGTGCGCTATGCTGATGATCGACCTTGGCCCCATGCTGCGGACGGCGGCGGTTCGAGTCTCGAACTCCGCGATCCCCGTTCCGACAATTCGGTTCCCGAAGCTTGGTCGGCCAGTGACGAATCGCGCCGCAGTCTCTGGCACTCGTACCGGTTCCGAGCGACCGCCCGCGATCCGGTCTTCGGACCGCCGCTGTACGGGTTCCACGAACTTCGACTGGGGTTGCTCGATGACGGCGAGCTGCTACTCGACAACGTCTCGGTGATCGAAGACCCGGACGGCGCGCACACCGAGTTGATCCAGAACGGGAGTTTCACGAGTGGCGCGACGTATTGGCGTTTGTTGGGCAACCATTCGCATTCCGGCGTGCAAGATGATCCGGACCGCCCGGGCAATGCTGTCCTTCGAGTCGTCGCCACCGATGCTCGTGGCTACCTGCATA
>DLVS01000467.1 GCA_003445095.1 Verrucomicrobiales bacterium | reverse complement strand
CGAGCTGCTGGTTTCGATGGGACGCGAGCTGACAGCGATTGGGCCGGCGCGTGGGCTGGGAGTATCCGGCAGCGGACTCCGATCTGAATTGGCCCGGCGCGTCTCGCGACTGCTGGCGCCGACGCGTGAATGGCGGAGCTTGCCTGCCGGTTGGCGTTGGCTCGGAACTGTCTCGGCGCTGTTGTTGGCCGCATCGTTGACGATGTTTCCCGCGGCCGTGGCAGAGCTTGAATCCGTGCCCTTGGGGACGTTGGTCGGAGCGATGCGAAGTGAGGTCGGGCGCGGGAATCAAGGGTCGGTTCAAGATGACGGAAGCGCCCCACGAGAGTCGGACCCACTCTTGACGCGTGTGTCCCACCTCAACCCGGATCGGCTGCGCCCGACGATCGACTCCGCGACCGCACCCGAGGTCCTGCTGGAAAAGGTGGCGAAACGGATGGACCAACTCCCGAATCGAGCGCTCGGTGACTTCGGTGGCGGCCGGCAGTTGGGCGCCAATTCCCCGCGGCCCTCCGCCATGCTTGCCCCGTCGCCGTTGCCTCAAATCGCCACGGTGGATTCGAGCGTCCGTTCTCAAGCCGCCGCGCACCTGATTCAAGAGCTCAGGTCAATCGTGCCTGCATTGCGAGGAGGCGAGGTTTCGCTGGAGGAATCGGCGGTCGGTCCCGTGCAATTCCCACCGCAGCCCTTGCCGGCCCAAGAGTCTTCTCGGGACCAAGGTGTCTCAACTCCGCAACCGCCGATTCAACCGCCAGCGAAGTCCGTCGATGTCGAGTCTCCGATCGTCACCCTGAAGATCCAGTTCGCTGAGATCACCGCTGGCGGGGATGATGACATCGGGCTCGACTGGTTGTTTGGACAATCCCCGGCCGATAATCCCGAGATCCAGAGCGGCCCAGCAACGAACCTGTTGACCCAGCCTGACGTCCCGAAAGGCGAGAACGTGCGGGTGGACTTGCTGCGGATTGATGGCCAATCGGCCACGCTCAGCTCCGCCCAATTTGCGGCGCTGCGAGCTCGGCTCGAAGGCCGCCCCGGCGTGGATTTTCTGTCAGGCCCGGAACTCACATCCGTTTCCGGGCAGGCCGCCCAATTGGCGATCAGCGAGATTCGCACGGTGGTGACCGGCGTGCAGGCGACCAATGGCACTCCCACGCAATCCGCGGGAGTTAACTATTTCGTGGAAGAGGTCGAGGTCGGGCCAGTTGTGGACGTAGTTACCACGGCGGAACGCGACGCGTGGCGGATCAGTATCAAAGCGCGCGTCACCGAGTTCTTAGGTTATGACGAACCCCCCAGTAAGAAGTTCGTGCACGTCCCGGACGGCCAACCGATGACGTTTGACGAGCCGTTGCCGCGCTTGCGAGTCCGCGTCATCGAAGCTGAGTCGCGCGCGTCGATGGGCGAAACCGTGGCGTTGCGGGGGCCATTGGTGGTGGACACCAAGAAGATCAAGGGCGGCTTCTTGCGGCGCGAGCGAATCGAAACGACGCGCAAGCGTCTTTACGTGTTCGTCACCCCGAAGTCCGCCGAACCTTAGGCCGCTCAGGGATCTCGGCGGCAAGAATCGGCTCGCGCAGCGGCGCGGAGTTTGCCAAAGAAAACGATCTTGGATTCACGAGCGCCGATCCATCACTCTTTTCGTTGTGAGGGTCGTAGGAAAACGTCGAACCGCGCTAGAAGGCGCGCCCCTCAGCCCGCTTGAAGCTTTTCAGCGCGCCGATGCGCTTCAACGACAGGCGGACTTGCTAAACCCATATCCGCGACCCCGTGGATTCGTCTTCAAGGCCAAGACCTGGGAGGAGTATGCGCGGTGGCGACGTGAACAATCTAACCCTCGGCTTTGGTAGCCTTCCATGCTTGGCAAATCCCAGCGCGCCGACGAGAAATGTGGTCGTGTATCCAAGCGTCACCGTGAAAACATGACTGGCCAGCAGGAAACTTAACCGGTCGGCGTCAACGCGGGCGATCAGAAGAATCGCCACCGCAACGCCGATTCCGGTGACCACCTTGACCGGATAACCTCAGGTTCCGGCTTAGATCTTCTTCGAAAGCCGCTCGGCGAGGCGTCCGAGGGCGGCACTTTTGTCGAGAGGGTCTAGGTGTACATCGAGGAGGCAAAAACTCGACTTATGGCGGGTGGCTTCGTCGAGAGCGTGATCGAGCTCCTGTTCGGTCTTAACCAGAAAGGCTCGTCCGGTTCCGAAGATTTCTGGAAGGCGGTGATACTGCCACGGCGCGACGTCGTTGAATGGACCGTCGTGGATATGCCGCTCTGTGCCGTAACCGGCATTGTTCAGGACAATCACCACCGGGTTCAAACCGAAGCGTGCGATGGTACCGAGTTCCATTCCGGTCATCTGAAAGGCGCCGTCGCCGACGATCACCAGCGGACGCAAGTCCGGCCGGCCCAACTGCGCCCCCAGCGCGGCCGGAACGGCGAACCCCATCGAAGCATAGTAGGCCGGTCCGAGGAACTCGGTGCGGTGACGGATCAATAGGTCGCTGGCGCCAAACAGGGCGTTGCCGACATCCGCGATGACGATCGAATGGTCGTCCAAATACTCGTTCACGCGTTCGAACAGGCGCGCGATCGTGACCGGCGCGTTGACCGCGGCGGGTAGGAATTCACGTGGTCGCGGCGGGGACGGGCGGGGGCCGGTCGGATGAGGCGTCAGATTCGCATCAACGAGGCCGCGAATGAAATCCTTGAAGCGGACGTGCTCAAAACTGTGGTAGCGAATCGCGAGTCTTTCACTTGTGGAATAGATCGCCCTGCCGAGATCGAGTCGCGCGGTGTAGATACCCAGATTGATGTCGGTGAGAAAGGCGCCCAGCAGGATCACGCAGTCGCTCGATAAAAAAAACAATCGAAAAAACAACATAATGTTGACACT
>DLVS01000324.1 GCA_003445095.1 Verrucomicrobiales bacterium | reverse complement strand
CGCGATTTCCGGCTGACCGACGTGCATGGGCAGTTAGTCCGGGAAATTTTAGCGTAGCTCCAAACGCGTCGAATCCAATTCCAGCGGTTCAGTTGGCGGATGACTCACTCTGAGAACCGCAGATGGACACGGATCAACGCCGATAAGAAGATTTTGGGAACAGATTGGAGCAACCGCTAAGCCTCACTTTTGGGAGACGTCCGTCCTCCGAGGTAGATGCTTATTGATCAGCGTTCATCAGCGGTTCCACTCCCTTTTCTAGGTTCCCTTATGCAGTCGCACCCGCTCGGGCTGCGCCCCTAGCCGCGGTCCTCGAACGGATTCCCGCACCGGCAGCTTACTTGAAGACCACTTCAGCCTTCGGATCTTCACGGTAGGTAGCGGAGTGGCCCGGTTCCCATTTCCCGTTTTTCAAGTATTCAGACTGCGTCACCATCGTGCCGTCCGCTCGGATTTCCGAGGTACCCTTGACCTCCGTAACTCCGTCGGCATCTCCGGTGACTTTTTCGAAGCTGACGATCTTGCCGCCCGAAATAGTCATCGTGCCGGTTGTCTGAAATCCCTGCGTTGTGAAGTAGTGGTACACGAGGCTCTTCTTTTCTGGGCTCCAGAAGATCAACGTCTCACCTCCATAGCTGCCGTTATTGATGGAGTGCAGGATCCGCACTGCTTGGCCATTCAAGGCCCGTTCCCATTTGGCGATGTCCACGATCGGCTTCTCGGGTGTCGAGTTCTTAAATTCTCCGCGCCAGGTCTTGCCCAGCATCGGGCGGAGCGGTTCGAGGTGTTCGTTCAGCGGCGCCGGATCGGCGGCGTTGACACGCAGCGCGAACCAAAGACTCAGGCCGAACAGGGTGAGGGCGCGACTAACTGGGAGCATGGATTTCATGGAATGAGTGGGCAGATAAGAAATTGAGAGCGAAAGCTTACCGCCAACTGCCCAGAATCGCGCCCATGATGATGAAAGCGACAATTTGGTAGCCAGCGTTGATGCCGATGTAAGTCCAAGAACGGTTTTCAAACAATCCAATGATGCCGACGGCCGCGGCGACCCAACCGGCGCCCGCCAAGGCGCCGGCGACCATGCCCCACACCACAGTCGTCTTTTCGTCGCCTAGGAAGAAAGCGAGATTGGTGGCCATGATCAGCGCGAGGAGAGCCGAACCTCCGAAGGACCGGACCTTGCTGACCCGCTGGAGATCGGCCTCGGTGAAATTGTTGGAGCGCATCCACAGCCGACCAAAGAGCGCGGGTGAGTACCAAAGACCGCCGAGGACGAAGGTGGATAGAGCCGCGGCGATCACGGCGAAGAGATTGATTTGATCCGGCTTCATGGACTGTCGTGTGGCCAATCTCGCAGACTGACCAGCGCGATTATTGGAAAAATTTTACCTGGTGCAGCCGCCCACGAATTCGGCGGCCACTCGCCGTTGCTTCAGCCTCCGAGCGGAACAAACCCGAGGTAATCGCCTCGCTCCCGCAGGTAGGCGGTGGGCCTTAGTCCCGAGAAGTCGTGAAACTCTTGAATGAAATGGGCCTGGTCATAGTAGCCACAGGCGTAAGCGAGGTCGGCCCAATCCACCGCGACCTTTCGTTCGATGCCGGCGAGCACCTGTTGGAAACGTCGGATGCGACAGTAACGTTTCGGGGTCAGCCCAACCTCAGCATGAAAACGCGCAATGAAATGCTTGTGGCTGATGCCGAGCTCTTGGGCCACGGATTCCATCGTCGCCGTGTGCGGTACTTCCTGAAATCGACGGAGCGCAAGAGCGACGGCTGGACTACGAACCGGCCGACCACCGGCGCGTGCCCAAAGAAACTTCTCCAAAATCCGAAATTTATCTTGGGGAGTCGGCGCTTCCAACAAGGCATCGCGCAGATCGTTAACTGCTGAATCCATCAAGCTATCGAGTTCGATCACTCGGTCGCGCAACTCGATTGCCGGCAGACCAAGAAATGGAGTCGCTCCTCCGGGTTTGAAATGGATGCCGATCAGCGATGACCCAGGGCGTGCGTCGATGACGATATACTCGCGGTGCGCACCCGACACCCAGGCGCGACGGAAATCCTGGGAGCGATCTTCGTGTTCCCGATCGAAGAGTGTACGCGGCTCATCGCGCAGATTGATCATTAACTGAAACGTCCCATCAGGCAGCACCCGCTCGCGGGAATGCGGCACGTTCAGTCCGTCGTAGTACCAGAATTGCTCCACGAAATCGTTCAGCGGTGGCCCGGGGATATGGCTGGCAAACGTCATGGTATCCGGTCGAAGAAGTGCCCAACTTCACGAGCCACGCGGCGGTGGGAGATTCAGCGAAATCTCGAGCCGGCGGAGAGAGTCTAGGGCACGAGGCGACCCTGTTAGGGCGTCGCGTAGGTGGCAACCTTTTGTTGCAGGTGCAACAAAAGGTTGCCCGAGAGAATTCGTGGATCGCCAGGGATGCTGGTGCTCCCGGGAAGCTTGATTCGGCCTCGGGCAGCCACTTTCCCCGGCTCACCAACGTTGACCCGAGACCAGAAACGAATTCAGTCTCGCCCTATGTCGTCCCGATTTGTGTCCCTACTGGCCACGCTGGTCGTTGGTGCGGTCCTCCACGCGGCCGAGCCCGTCGCGCCTTTGCGGGCTATGTTGATCACCGGGGGGTGTTGTCACAACTATCCTTTCCAGAGCGCGCAACTCACGAACGCGGTGGCAAAACTTGCCCAAGTCGACTGGACGATCGTGCAAGAAGGTGGAACCGGAACGCGTGCCGAGATCCCACTGTACGCAAACCCAGACTGGGCGCGCGGATATGATGTAGTGGTCCACAATGAGTGCTTTGCCGACACCACCTCGCCGGATTACATCCGCCGCATCACCACCGCGCATCATGCGGGTGTTCCTGCGGTGGTGATTCACTGCGCGATGCACACTTACCGCGCGGCGACGATCGATGATTGGCGTGAGTTCCTCGGCGTCACCAGCCGGCGCCACGATCACATAAGTCGATATCCGGTGAAAAAACTCGTCGCTGACCATCCGATTCTGCAGGGCATGCCGAACGACTGGGTCACTCCCATGGACGAACTTTACGTGATCGAGAAAGTCTGGCCCGGGACGACCGCGCTTGCCACGTCCACGAGTGAACTCGACAAGAATGCCTACCCGGTGGTGTGGACCCACCAATATGGGAAGGCACGCGTGTTCGGAACGACCTACGGGCATTCCGACGAGACCTTCAAGGACCCGGTGTTCCTAACCTACGTCAGTCGCGGCCTCATGTGGGCGGCTGGCCGTCTCGACAAGTAACTGCCAGCGAGAAACGGGATTACTCAGCGCGTCAATCCGCGTTCCACCTGCTGCGGCTGGTCTCCGACCCAGCCGCGGTCCCGGTTCATCGAATTTTGAAGGCGCCATGGTGGTGGTTCCGCTGCCGTTTTTCTTGAGTCCGGCTCGTGGCGGCGCAGCATCAGCGGCAAGCCATGAATACTTCCGCCCCGTCTTTTGCCTTGTCTTCCGTAACTCGGCGCTCGTTTTTGAAGACGGGCGCAGTAGCCGCCGCCGGCTTAGCGACGCTGTCGTCCCGGGCTCGAGCACAGATCAACCAGAACAGCCGGCTTCGAATTTTCCAAATAGGAGTCGGCGGAATCGGCGGCCTCGAACGTAGCCAGCTCAAGGGCAATCCGAAGATCGAATT
>DLVS01000033.1 GCA_003445095.1 Verrucomicrobiales bacterium | reverse complement strand
CCGACCGAACCGGCACCTGGGTCGTCAGGCCGAGAGTGTTGGCCGCCGCCGCCCCGCTCGGGACGATGACTTCGCCGCGCTGGTTGGCGAGCGCCTCGACCGCTTGCTGGACGGAGGGGGCCCTCGTTCCGAACCGGCTCGTGATGGGACGGAGATAGACGCCGCGACCGGCCCGGATCAGTTGGCCCCGCTCAGTCAGACGCGACAAAGCCTGATCCACCGCGGCGCGATTACCGAGGTGAAGCAAGCTCTTAGCCGCCACGGGCGTACCTTCCGGCAACCCTTCGGCATGCGCGAGAATCTGTTCGGTTAACCGTTGCATGGCCGTTCTCCTGTCAGAAATATACGCGGTTTTCTGACAGTTTTCAAGCCAGCGGACTTGCTGGGGAGCCGTCTATTTCGGCTAGATCAAGGGCGAACCCCTGTCGAGTAGACCATCCAGGAAATCCTCCCGCGAGCTGATCGGCCCCGCGAGCGTCGCAAGGATCAACGCCTCGACGATCTGGCGGGCCAACGACCGCGCCATCACCCGCTCTTTCGTCGAGATGGCGGTCATGGCTCGGCCGTGCAGGAATGCGCTTCGCACGTTGAAGAGCTGCTCATACTGATCGGCGAAGCGTCGATCGCCCAGCAGGCCGGCCACCCGTCCCCGAATTCTATTCGTGGCGCGCATCCCTTTGTGGCGGTCAGGCGCGATGCGAAAATTCTTCTGATAGTCCGCGCGCAAGCCGAGCGCCGCCTCGATCGTCGTGATGTGCGCAAGGAATTCATCCACGCCCTCGGCCAGGAACGCGCGGACGAGGAAGTGAGGGATCGGCGTCTCAAACAAAACCGATTGCTTCGCCTGCTCGACGGTCGTCCATCGGCTCTGGTCCCACACCGTCAGCTCGGTCTTTGCATCCTCTTCTAGGTGCAGCTCGACCGGGCGCTCTTCCTCGTATGTCCCGCCATAGCCATCGTCGTAGACCCGGTCCTCCCAGCTCAACGTGTCGGGGGACGGCGGCGAACTGGGACGAACGAAGATGTCGCTGTCGATCGTGTAGACCCATGGCACACGGAAGCCCCGCCAATCGACTTCCTGCATGGTCGACCAGCTCTCCCAGGGGGCCAGCAGGAGGAAGAACAGCGCTTCTTCCAAGGCAGTCGGGAACCGCCCTTGATGCGGTTCGACCCGCCCCAGATCTAGGCTCAGGTCCATGAACAGGACCGGGACCGCGCGTTCCTCCGGCTCCTGCTCGAGCACCACGACCTCCTCAACGATCAGCCAGTGGAATTCGGCGAAGCGCTCGGCATCGAAGTCCTGACGCGGATAAAGCCGCCTCAGCCGGCGCGCATCGATCACGCCGCGCAGCTCGTCGGCGCTCAACCGGCACACCCTGGCCGGACCGAATGCGTGCGGCGGCAGGTCGGCGGCAAGATCGAGCGGCGCAAGGTGAATGCGCCTGGCCCGGGTAGCGCGCAGCGCCGCGTCCAATCCCTTCGCCGCTTCCTCCACAGGCATGGCAAGATGGGCCGTGTCCTTCTGCAGGTGACATGGAAGGCCCAACGCCCGCAATGCCGTCGAGAGCGCGAAGTTCGGCCCCTTCTTGCCGGCGTTTGGGTAGTCGTCGCGGCAGATCTCACGCAGCCGCATGAAGGCCGGGTGCGCAAGAATATTGTCGGGCCCGGGCGGTCGTATGCGCCACAGGTCCGTCATCGCCATCAGCATCGCCATTCTCGGACCCGTCTCGCTCATCAGGAGATCCGGAGCCGCCGCAAAAGCTTGCCGAGGACCGCCTCGTACTCCTCGGGCTTGGAGAAATCGGCGTAGAGCTTGCCTTTCAAGAACTCTGGCAGCTCACATTCCTCGTAGAGCAGCGGCAGCACGACCACCTCGCCGCTCGCGATCTCGCGGTTCATCGCCACGTCGAGCTCCTTCTTCACCCAAGGAGCGCCGATCGACTTTTTCGACAGGACGACGGCGATGTAGCGGCTGAGCTTCATCCCCTCTTCGATCTTGGCGATCAGCGAGTCCCCGATGTCGATTTCGGCCTCGTCCAGCCACACATGCTCTACGCCATGAGCGAGCAGATCCTTGCGAAGCTGGCGCACGAAGGGTTTGTCGACGCCAGTATGGCTCAGGAAGATGCCGTGATACTTCTCATGCGCCGGATCGGCCTTCTCCAACGCGAGGCTGTCGCGAACGAGCTGGTTCTGGGCTTCCTGCGACGTCGGCGGCGTCAGCAGCCAGCCCGTCGGGGTGCCGAGCATCAGCTGACCGCCGAGGCTGTAGCCCTCCGGCGTCGCGGCGATCGACCCATAGCCTTCGCCGGGATCGGATAGGCACAGCGTCCAGCCGCCGGTCCGCGACAGAACCTCGAAATAGCGCGCGAAGGGGCTGTCGAGATCGACCGGCCCCATCCTGCGCCCCTTCTTAATGAGAAGCTCCGAACGCTTTACGAAACTCGCCACTTTCGGCGCCACATATCCAAGATGGGTTTCGCGATAGCCGAAGAAGTTCACCCGCTTCGGCTCGGACAGGCACCAAACGACCGTCGCGCCACCCGCAATCGCGGCCTCCATCTCCTTGCGTCGGTCCTCGCCATCGAAGGCGGAGTCGAGGTCGTAGCGGTCATTCTGCCCCTTCAGCTTGCCCAGCTCGTAAAGTTCGTTCGAAAACTCTCCGGCCTTACCGAACAGAAAATGCGTGTAGCTCTCCGGATTGATGATGATCGTGTCGTATTCGTAGAGCGGATAGGCCGCCCGCTCTCGATCGACATCGGGCTGGCAGAGCCCGAGATTTTCGATCTCCACGCCATCGATCTTGTCGCCGGTGTAAGTCAGCCCGACAGTCAGCACCCGTTTCACGTGTCGTTCCTTTCCGCCGCCTGCTTGGCCGCCTCTCTAGCTTTCACTTCCAAAACCTCGCCGCGGCTGCCGACGAGCGCGATCTCGATGCCG
>DLVS01000693.1 GCA_003445095.1 Verrucomicrobiales bacterium | reverse complement strand
ACCTGGTAGGGCTGCCGCGCGGCGCCGGCCCCGCGGAGGGACGAAGTCCACCGCGGCATCTGCTGCTCAGCATCAAAAAAACAAGAGAACTCCATTGAGGGGAAGAGGCGGAGAATAAGTCCGTACCATCAACATCAATCGAGCCGACGAGGCGCGTGTGAACATTCCGCGCTGAGCAGCGAAGGGCCGGCCTACGGCCGGGGACGGCGCAGCGCGCCATCCCTACCAGTTGATCGGCTCATAGCGAGACACCTGGAGGTTCGGCACATGCTGTTGAACCAGGTGCGGGGTCATCGAACTCAAACGCTTTTGCTGTTCTCCGAAATCCGCGCGCACTAACTTTGATCAGACCATTGGAAGATCAATCCGTGGTCACCTACCGCATGAGACTCCTGATGAATCGCGCATTGATTCTTTCCACCGTCTTTCTTGCCGGCCACGCCCTGCGCGCCACTGAACTCGAATTGACGTTGCAGACTCGCGATCCGGCCACGGGCCAAATCATTCATACTTCGGAGAAAGTGGACCCAAAACACGTGGGCGTCATTGCCGTGGATGTTTGGAATTTTCACTGGTGCAAGACCGCGACGATGCGCGTCGACGCGATTGTGCCGCGGATGAACAAGGCGCTCGAAGCCGCGCGCGCGTTGGGTATGACGGTCATGCTCTGCCCCAGCGACGTCGTTGATAATTACGTAGGTTACCCGCAGCGCGAAGTAGTCCTCGCGCTCCCCAAGGTAGCGGTGCCGACAGTGATGGAAGTCACTTGTCCCCCAGTGCCTGATGCGGGTGGGTGCGCTTGTGGGCGCGAGCGGTGCGCGGTCAATTACGGATGGGATGGTATGCATCCGGCGCTCAACCTAGGAGCAAACGATTTGATGCCTGACACCCAGGCCGAAGTTTACGCGATTTGTCAAAAGTTCGGGCTGACCCACTTGATCTACGTGGGGTTTCACACGCAGGTCTGTCTGCTCGGAAAGCCGATGGGACTGAAGGCCATGAAAGCGGCCGGACTTCGCTGCGTGTTAGCCCGCGACATGACCGATGCGCATCCCGGTTATGACCCGGCCCGACAGTTCACGCCCGACCTGAACACCGAGCAAGTCGTCGAGCATTTCGAGAAACACCTGGCACCCACGATCAGCTTCCAAGAGGAGCTCGCCAAATTGGGGAAGTGGGATTCCGAATGGTTGTTGGATCCCGTGCGCCTCGCACCTTGGGGCACGCCCATGCGGCCCCATCTCTTCGAGCAACCGATTACAGTGACGCTGACCTCGCCGCTGCACCCTCGAGCAGAAATCCGTTACACGTTGAATGGCTCGCGCCCCACTGCGGATTCCACCCTTTACACCGCGCCCCTCGTGTTCCACGACACCACGCACCTGCGAACGGCAGCGTTTCAGAACGGAAGACCCGTAGGCCTCGAATCCGAAGGCTCCTTCGCCCGAATGGGTTCTTTGCCTCCTTTGCCGAGTGTTTATTTGGGCGATTTGAAGCCAATTCGTAGCGTCGGCTTCGGCCATACCTACGGAGGCACCGTTCGGTATTCTGGAAATACGCAACCGCCGCAGACGAACAAGTCGAACCTCGGCCAGGCCCTCAAGATCAATCGGCAGACCTACGAACATGGTCTCGGGGTCCATGCCCCGTGTGAGGTGGTGTACGAAGTGAAGCCCGAATACACGCGATTCGTAGGCCTCGCCGGGGCCGATGAGAACGTAGTGAGCATCAGTAACGGATCAAACCTCGCAAAATATCCAAGCGTGGTGTTCAAGGTTTTCATTGATGGTCAACCGGCGGCCGCGAGTCCGGTCATGCGGGTACTGTCGCCGGCGTGGCGCTTCGACGTCCCGCTACCCGCCGGAGCGAAGATGATTAGCCTGGTAACGATGGACGCCGGTGACGGTTCGCGGGAGGACTTTGCTGATTGGGCGAACGCGGGATTTGTGACCAAGAACTGATCTCCGAACGGAGTCCCGGCTTCAATAAGGTTTCAGGCTTTTGGACGGGACGGTGGAACTGACGCTAGCCGGGGAAACACCTACGGCTGGACAAAGCCTCTCCCCCCGCGGCGGCCGTAACCGAGCCCGCGCATTCCGTTTGCGCACGCCCAGGTCAACTTACAGCTTCACGCCGCGCGTATGAAACGACCGTCGCTCCTCGCGATTTTTCTGACTGTCTTCGTGGACTTGGTGGGCTTCGGCATCGTCCTCCCGCTTTTGCCAACCTATGCGCACAGCTTCGGCGCCTCGGGGTTGGTCGTCGGTGGCTTGATGGCCAGTTATTCCGCGATGCAATTCTTGTTCGCGCCGATTTGGGGTGCGTGGTCCGACCGCGTGGGACGGCGTCCTGTGCTGTTGATCAGCATTTTCGGCAACGTGGTGAGTTACGGTCTCTTTGCGTTTGCCTCCACCCTGCAAGGATCGATGGCTCTTTGGTTGATCCTGATTTCCCGCATCGCCGCCGGAATCTGCGGTGCGAATATCACCGTCGCACAAGCGTACATCGCCGATATCACACCTCCCGAAGACAGATCAAAGCGGATGGGGCTGATCGGAATGGCGTTCGGACTGGGCTTTATCATCGGGCCGGCACTGGCGGTTTTGGGGCAGTCGCTGATGGGCAAAGTTGGCCCGGGGCTACTCGCCGCGGGAATCTGTGCGGTCAACTGGGTCCTGGTTTGGGCGCGGTTGCCGGAGAGCCTTCAACCCGGACAGTCGAAGGAAGCGGTCCGCCGGAGTCGGCTCGGCGGCCTGGGCCATGTGTTAAGCCAGCCGGTGGTCGGGTTTTTGGTCATGATTTTTTTCCTCGCGACCTTCGGCTTTACCACATTCGAAACCACCTTGGGGCTGCTGATCACCCGCAATTTTCACCTGACGGAGACCGCAGCGCACAACGCGAATGCCATCTTGTTTTCGTTGGCGGGCTTGATCTCCGCGATGGTCCAAGCCGGACCGATCGGGCGTTTGGTGCGGACTCTGGGCGAGTCAAAGTTGATCGCGCTCAGTCTGGTGATTTTTGGCATTGGCCTCCTGCCGGTTCCGTGGATTCACGGGCACGGCGCCCTGGACTGGGCGGGGCTAACCGGAACCGAAGCGGTGGAGTGGTGGATGCTGCTGGTGTGCGTAGCCCTGATCGCTATCGGCGCCGGACTCACCCGGCCTCCGCTGTTTGGACTGATCTCGCTGTTGTCACCTGATCACGAACGTGGAGCGACCTTAGGCATTGCCCAAAGTGCCGGCAGTCTCGCCCGCATCGTGGGACCACTTTTCGCCGGCGCGTTCTTTGATCAACACCCGGCTTGGCCTTATGTGACCTGTGCTATCCTCGCGGTGCTGACCGGTGGGGCCGCCTGGTGGCGGTTAGTTGGCCGCGTGACGCTGCCCCGAACGGCAGGAGCCGTTTCGTAGCTGAGGAATATTCGACCAATGACCGAAACAGGTTGGGGAAAGGTGCGCGTTTCGAATGATTCGGCATCCCCCACAGTAGGTCACCAGGAGGAATCTGGTTGACCGATGTTTTCGGCGAGGCGCTGAAAACTACCCGCTGGCGCGGGTAGGCACCAACTTCGGCCGCGTTCTCTCTCGCTACCCTACTGCCTCAGTGTCGGAACGGTGGTCACACGCTGGATCACCCATCGGCCGTCCAGTTTGTGCAATTGCATCGAGAATTCCAGCGCCTCAAAGCCACCTTGAGTTCGATCCACTCCTTGTGCGTCTGCTGTGGCCGTCAAATGTACTTCCGCGGATGTACCGTCAGACCCCAACCGCACGACTGGGTCATGGAAATTCAATTCCAATCGCCTGGCCGCTCTTCGTGCAAGCATCAGCCGCTCACGAATCCCGTCCCGGCCGTTGATCTGGTAGGTTCCTAGACCCAGCAATTCAATCTCGATGCTCGCGTCCGGTGCGAACCGGTCCACGACCTGACTGATTCTCCGAACGGCGGCGATATTCCCTTCGCCCGGTGCAAAGGAAACGTCCCTTGCGAGCTGGGTCAGCATCCGGTCAATCAGGGCGGTTTGGCTGGGAAACAAGCGGTCGCGCGCTAACCACCCGGCCGCGCCGATGAGTGCAAGGGCGAGAGCCCAGCCCACGCGCTTCATCGGACCACCTTCCCGAGGATGCGGCTGCGATCGGTGACGCCGAAGAAATGGTTTTCCGCCGGCATACTGCGATTGTCACCCACCACCAAATACTCGTCGGGACCGAGGACGCGATCGCTCCCGTTGGTGGGCCAATTCCAGGGCGCCGGATTCACCACGTATGGCTCGTTGATCCGTTCGCCGTTGATGAAGAGATGGCCGCGTTTGAGGCGAACCTGTTCGCCGGGCAATCCCAGAATTCGCTTCAAATACATCACGTGGCGTCCGCTGGTTTGAATTGAGACGACGTCGCCGCGTTTCAGGCCTTCCATTTGGGTGAGCAGCGGACTCACCCAATGTCGTTCGCCGTCGCGGTAAGTAGGATTCATGCTGATCCCGGTCACGCGGATTGGCACCAGCACGTAGCGAAAAGTCAGGAGGGTGAGCGCCACCAAAATCCCGAGGCGAACAAGGGTGACCCACGGGTTGCGGCCGACCGCGGCAACCTTCCACCACGGGTGCGTTTCGACCGGTTGGGGGGCGTTCATAGGTGCAGGCAACGCGCCGGACTCTAACGTTCGGCGTGATTCAGCCAAATCTGCATTTCGTCGGCTTGCCAGGCCGGCTTCAGAAGACAACTGTTGCCGCGAAAGGCCACACCATATTTACCAATTCCTATGATCGCATTGACCCGTCGTGCCGCGCTCCAACGAAGCCTCATTCTCGGAGCTACCGTTTTTATCAACACCCGCGTGACCCGCGCGCTGGCCCAAGCGGCCGCCCCGGCGCCGACGGGTCCCTTCAAACTCGCTCCCCTTCCCTATGCGTTTGATGCGCTGGAACCGCACATTGACGCGCGGACGATGGAGATCCATCACGACAAACACCAGGCCGCCTATGTCAACAACCTTAACAAGGCCGTCGCCGACTATCCGGAGCTCCAGAAAATGACGCCCGAACAACTCGTTTCGAATCTCGACAAGGTGCCTGAGAAGGTTCGCACCGCGGTACGAAACAATGCCGGAGGTGACTACAACCACAATCTGTTCTGGCAATGCCTGAAGAAGGACGCGCCGCCGTTGGAAGACGGCCCGTTCAAAGAGGCGATGGGGCGGCTTTTTGCTGACGAGGA
>DLVS01000554.1 GCA_003445095.1 Verrucomicrobiales bacterium | reverse complement strand
GGCTTCGACCAGACGCCGTGGTAAGACAAAACCAAAGCCACACGATTCCTGGACGCTGTACACGACCAGACCGTCGGTGGTCCATTTGTTGATCTGGGCGACGAGTTGATCGGCGGTAAACTTCCGGGGCGCTTGCGCGGAGGCGTGATCGCGCTGGACCACGGCCATGATGAATTCCAGGTGGACGTCTAGGCCGAGTTTGAGGGTGGGGCGATCCGGATGGAGCACGGGAGTCGGCAAGGGTTGCCGAGGCGGTGCCACGGGCTTGTCGGCCCTGGGGGCGGTGTTTACGGTGGCGGTGGTCATGATGGGCTTGAGGAAATATAGTTTCATCAGTACTTCCAGCGTGGCCTCGAGTGAGGCTCCGTTTCAACCCATCATGACTTCTAACCGCCGCTCCCCGGTTCGCATTCGTGCGCACCGGTTGTTCAAACACCGGATTCGCTGCCAGGGCCCGGTTCCGAGGGGCGGTCGGTGAGCTTTGGCGTTCGGCGACCAAGATGTCTTTTCCATGAATTCCACACGCCAAAAGCGAGATAGGCGCTCGACGTTGTGCTTCGTCAGCTTGGAGTTCATTGTGATCTTGCTACCGTGTTTGATCTTCTTCGACGTGAGTAGCGGAACTGGTTTCTTCGGAGAATGGGCGGTGTGGATTCTGGTCTGCTTGCTCGTCGTTCTGCTGGCGATGTCGTTGATCTATTTGTCACGCCGTAGATCACTCGCGATCTGGGGGATATTGATCTTCGTTTCGGTTACGGCGGCTGGCCTTATTCTTCCTCTTCTATACCCTCCACCAACAAAAGGCCACCGCACCGAACAAGTCGCTGCACACGAACCTCCGCCCGGCGTCTCGAGTTTGGGCGCACCGGTTAGTCGGACGCTGGATCCGCTACCAACGCCCGGTTCCAGCGGCGGTCGGTGAGCTCGGGCGTTGAATCCTATGCGCGCGTCTCCCCTTCCTGAGCGTCTGCTCTACCTGCAATCGTTCAGGAGGAAGTTTGCTCGCAGCGGCGCCGAAGGGCTCAATGAAGACTCCGGCTTTGCAGTATTGTGGCCGCTTTTATCAGAAAGGATACGTGGGCTGTCGCAACAGGACGCCGAAAAGGTGTTGTCCGACGATTTTGCAGCGCTTCAGCTATGGTTGGCTGAAGCCGCTCGTCAGAACGATCCACTGCAATTCGTGCTTGGATTCTCGCTCGTGGCCTCGGAGGAGGATTTTGTAAAGAGGATTAAAGAAGAGGCAGAGAAGCCGCCCGAGCCCGAGCTATGTCTGCACATGGATTTGCCTCCAGGGGCGAAAGTTCGACGTGTTCCAGGAGGCACGGGCAGCGGAAAGTTGGTTACATTGAGAGGGCTGTGGCTCGCCATTGATGCATTGCCAGAGCAGGCAGTTGCGAATCTATACGACGCGGCAGTCGGGAACGCACAGTCTGAAGACCGATCAGAGGAGGCTGTTACCTTTGGTCCGGTTACAGGCCGAAAGGTCATCACCCGAGGCGAGGCATGGATTGGCAAATTCAAAGAGGTGGCTTACAGGCTGACTGTGCCCGGCGGCTTCGTCACCGCGTCTATTAGTGCCATTGGCAAGAGAGTCGAGAGTTCGAGCTGGGATGAGAGACCGTTTGAGGCATGCTTCCATACATTGCGTGTTGAGAGCAGACTGCCGATGGCTCTGTCGTAGACATGAAAGCACTCATTCTTGAGTTTTCAGACCAAAAGGCTAACCGGCGGTCCAGCGAGCGGGAGTCAGCCGATTCCCTCAAAGACGAATGCAACGCCACCGGTGGCTGGCTCTCGTCGCTGACCTTTGCGTTCGGCGAAATGAGTACCTCACCTGTCAGCGAGTCTGACGCAGTCGCTCACAGTTTCCAGGATCGCGCTGAGGTGGAGCGCAGCGGTTCACGCGAAGGAACGAAGCCGCGAGGAGAAGGTGCTGAATTGTCCCGGGTGGCGTTCCACAGTTTGGTGAACCGTTCGGCGAGCGACCGACCCATGATCCGGCCTTCTCCTTCGCGGCTTCGCGCCTTCGCGTGCGATCTTTGCTTCCTGGCTTAGAAGAACCAGTGGGAATTCCGCACCGGCCAGAGCGCTTGGCGCTGGCGTTCCAGCCAGGCTTTGCGGCGCGGATGGTGCAGTCCGGACCATGGCGACCCCCACAGCGGTCGCCAGCGTCTCCTGAAAGCACACTTTGACGAAAGTGGTTCTGGACAGCGTCATGTCCAGCATGAACGCGATCAGCTACACCGCCGCCCGTGAGAATCTCGCCTCCACGATGGACAGGGTTTGCACCGACCACACGCCAGTCATCATCACCCGCAACCGCGACCAATCCGTGGTCATGCTGTCGCTGGAGGATTTCGAATCGTTGGAGGAGACGGCTTACCTCATACGCAGCCCTGCCAACGCCAAGCGCCTGCTCGAAGCCATCCACGCGCTCGAAAGCGGCAAGGGCGTTGTGCGCGACATCGACCTCAACGCATGAATCTGACCTTCTCACCGCAAGCGTGGGAGGATTACACTTTCTGGCCGACGACCGACCCCAAAATGGTGTCGCGCATCAACCAACTGCTGAAGGACATTATTCGCAGTCCGCACTCCGGTATCGGCAAGCTCGAAACACTCAAACACGCGTTTCGTGGCTACTGGTCACGCCACATCGACTCCGAGCATCGACTTGTCTATCGCACGGTCGAGGGCGGCATCCTGATTGCACAGGCCAGGTTCCACTACGGCACCTGAACGTCTTTTCCAAGAATCCTGAAATGCCTAACTCCAAAGCGGAAAAGATCGGGCGGAGAGGGCAAGAATGGATATGAGAAATCATCGCCCAGCTTCATTCATCCGCCTTCGCTGGCGCTAAGGCGCGACGGGCCTCTGGATGAAGCCGCGGGGGGAGTCTTTTGGCTATAGGAAAACTAACTCCGGGTGGAGGAGTCGAGGCATAGTGGACCCTGGCGTGGTTTGGGTCGCCAGCGCAGAGCGGCAGGCGTGACAGGCGTTGAACGTTTCAGCGTCACGTCACGTTGAGGTTTCCCGCGTTGGCGACAGGTCGGTGAGCCGGGGCAGTGACGATCGGTATGCCTCGCGAGGGTGGCGGAAGACACGGTTTCAGCGGGCTGACTTGAGTTCTTCCCGGTTGCCCTCGACTGCGGCCGAAGTACCCTCCGCGCATGTCGGATTGGACTCAATGCCCGGCCGTAGAGCGCGTGCCTGGGAAAGTTTCCGGGGCGTGGGTGTTCGCGGGAACACGCGTCCCCGTGCGAGCCCTGTTCGAGAATCTCGAAGGCGGCGCCACACTGGACCAATTCCTCGATTGGTTTCCCGGCGCGACCCGCGATCAAGCGTTGTCGGTGCTCAAGCTCGCCGAAACGTCGTTGACTGAAGCGGCCGCGTGACCCGGCAGGCGCATGCGGACCCTCGATCCCCACGGATCCCAATCCACGTGGGAGTACGATGATGTGTCGTCGGTGTCGTCGGGGCGCATCATTGACCGGCGGCGCCTCTGGGGAATAGCTTATCACCCATGAACAAAACAACGGTCGAACTCCGAGAGGCCGGGGAGCGCTTCGCCGAGTTGACTCCGCTCGTTCGGGAAGGGGTAGTCATCACTTTGTGCGACCAGAACTTGCCGCTGGCAGAAATCCGGCCGCTTCCCCGCCCCTTGAACGAGCGACGTCCGTTTGGGCTTGCCCGTGGAACCCTCATCGTGCCCGAAGATTTCGGGCAGCCCGATGCGGACATTGAAGAGATGTTCTTCGGCAAACGGGAATGAGATTGGTGCTCGACACTCATTCGGCCCTTTGGATGTTCGCGGGCAGCCCTCGGCTTTCGATGGAGTTGCAGGACGACCTCACTGATCCTCGAAATGATCTGTTATTTGGCGATGCGAGCGCTTGGGAAATCGTCATCAAACACGCCCTCGGCAAGCTCCCTCTTCCCAATCCTCCCGCAACCTTAAGTCCGCGCCGCGACCAGCCAACTCAAGCTGGGCGGCAAGATCGCCAAAGACTTCTGCGGCCTCGCCCGTGATGCGCAGGAGCGGCTTGCGGCGCAGGCGACGGACGAGCGCTAGGGCACGCTGCCTTCTACGCGCGTCCGCCATTAGCCCGATGCCAAACCGAAGGTCGGCGATGTTGATTGGCGACAGATAAACCGGGTGCTGCCGAGTAATGGCCTGGATGTCCGCGGCGCAATTGAGGCGATACTTATGATCGGCGGCCAGCGGACCCTTAACTTAAAGCTACTATCGTCGTAACAAACTTGGTGAAATGCTGTCCCACGGAGATCGAAGGGCGAAGGCGCGATAAAAAAAGACCGAATGACTCGTTTTGAGTTTCATCCCGTGCGCAACCCCACGGTGCGGATGAACGGGGTGTGCCCGTATTTCACGATGTATCCGTTGCGGTTTCCGTTTGCCCGGCTAGGGAGCGTGAAGCGCGGCACGCGGGTGCTCGATCCGTTCTGCGGCCGGGGCACGACGAATTTCGCCGCCCGGCTGCACGGGCTGGCGTCCGCGGGACTCGACAGCAATCCGGTGGCGGCGGCAGTAGCGCAAGCGAAGCTGGTGAGCGCCTCGGTCAAGGAGGTCATGGCGGCCTGCCGACGGGCGTTGCGCACCGGCGGGCGAGCAGCGCCGGACGGGGATTTCTGGCAGCGGTGTTATCACGAGGCGACGCTGTCAGAGATCTGCGCGCTGCGCGGTTTTTTCCTGAAGCGAGCCGAACTGAGCGCGGCGGAAGTGATGTTGCGAGCGGTGGTGCTCGGGATTCTGCACGGGCCACGGAGCAAGGGGGAGCCAACGTATCTCTCGAACCAGATGCCGCGGACGTATGCGACGAAACCGGCGAGCGCGGTGCGCTTCTGGCAGAAGCGAGAGATGGAGCCGGAGTATGTGGACGTGCTTGGGGCGGTGAAGCGGCGCGCGGAATATCTGCTGGCGAAGCTGCCGGAAGGGACCGAGGGCGAAGTGCGGCTGGCGGACAGCCGGGTGCCGGCGTCCTATGAGGGCCTCGGTGAGTTCGACCTGGTGATCACGTCGCCGCCGTATCTGGGGATGAGAACCTACTGGCCGGACCAGTGGCTGCGGAACTGGTTCCTAGGCGGGCCCGAGCAGGTGGAGTATGCGCGGCCGGAACAGATCACGACGCAGGATGCGGAACCGTTCTGCGCCGACCTGGCGTCGGTGTGGAGGGCGTGCGCCGGGGCCTGCACGCGCGACGCGCGGCTGATCATCCGGTTTGGAGCGCTGCCGAGCTACGGCACGGAGCCGAGCGCGTTGATCAAGCGGACGCTGGCCCTGGCGGATTGCGGCTGGGAAATCCGGACGATCAAGCGGGCCGGCGCGGCATCGCAGGGTCGGCGGCAGGCAGACCAGTTTCAGACGAAGCAGAGCGAGGCGATTGAAGAGGTGGACGTTTACTGCCAGCTCGCGCATTGAGGTCATGTTCACGCCGGAGGAAATTGATGACCTGAAGCGCGTGGTGCGCGAGTGCGCCCAAAGCGACCAGAAGCTGCTGCTCACCCTGCGACAGGAAGTGGCGGCGCTGAAGGCGAACGTGAAAAAGATCCAGCCGCGCGGGGTGACATCGGTGTCGCTGGTGGCGAGCGACGGCGGGAACAATCAACTGCGGTTTGATCCGTTCCATGTGCAGTTAATCCGGGTGGTGGATTCGTATGGAAAGCAGCTTTGCCTGGAGGCGGTGTCGGTGACGACGGATTTGCAGAAACTGGACCTGGCACAGTGGAATAGCGACGGATCGCCGAAGACGCCGCTGGGGCGGATGATGGCAGATCTGGGAGTGGCGTCCGGCTGCCTGAATGACCTGAGCCACATGATGCCCAAAGTGGGGACGCCGCCGGAGGAGATTCCTGGTGCGTGGGTGCAGGTGTATCGCGACCTGTGCGAGTGGGCGGTGCTTTACGAACTGATCTGCCACCGACCGTTTGCCACAGACACACTCGTGGTGCGGGACGGTTTGCTGCGAAGCAAGATGTTCCGGGGCGAGTTGTTCATCCGATTCCGAGAGAAGTTGGAACAAGCGATCGAGCGCATCCGCAAAGAAGACAAGCGGAAGATCTTCCTGGTGGGCGTGGCGAAGCGGACGAAGGTGCTGGAGCGTTATTCGCTGGCGATGTCGCTGGAGCGGATTTTGCCGGATGGCGACGCCCGCTATGTGGAGGTGCCGCGCGAGATGGAGCGCAGCGCGGTGGAATGGGGCGCGGATATCCTCGGGCCAGAGGAAACGCCAGCGGGCAAGGAAGTGGCCGGGAAGTTCGTGACGGGGAAACTTTTCTTCGTGCGCTTCGGGCCGTTCAGCGGCGATCCGGTGTGGTCGGTGGACCTGCTGACCTCGCAACGTGAGTCGCATCAGGAGATTTTCGGGTATTTGCAGAAGGACGCGGTGGAGGGGTTCCCGGTGCCGTTCTATCCGATGTGCCTGCAGAAGGCGCACAACCACGCGCAGATCGTGGATTTCGATCAGGACATCTTGTCCGACCATGTGGTGAAGGCGGTGCGGGACATCCTGCCGGAGGACGACAAGCCGATTTTTGACGCGCTGCCGCTGAAGCAGGACGTCGCAGGACGGAGATACGAATGAAACTATTCTCGAAAGACGGGGCCGACGGAATCTTCCGCGGATTCAACGAGGGCGGGATGGAGTTCCACGCGGACATCGTGCTGCCCTACAGCAACGAATTTCAGAATGTGCCGATGCACGGCCAGTTCCTGGCGGTGCAGCTCGAAACCGAGGACGAGGCGGTGCTGGGACGCATCACGTCGCTTTCGTCCGAGGGCCGGCTGACGTCGAGCGCGGGCGAGGACTACGCGATCCGCGCGGTGAAGGACAAGCGGGCGATTGGCGAAGACCTGCGCGACCAGTATCTGAAGTATCGGGTGAACATCCGGGTGCTGGGCGTGCTGCGGATCGTGGACGGCAAGTTGCACTTCGCGGCGTCGCATCGCCGGCTGCCGCATGTGGGGAGCAAGGTGGCGTTTCTCAACCCCGAGCTGCTAAAAGAAGTGGCCGGGCACAACGAGGAGGGGGCGGACATTGGCTTCTTTGCGATGGGCGAATTCATCTTCGCTGCGGGAGACAAGCGGTTGAAGGTCGAGCCGTGGATGCAGGTGAAGGAACCGGTGGTGGTGCCGAAGTTCGCGGCGTCGAACCTGGTGGCGCGGCGGTCGTTTGTGTTCGCGCGGGCCGGGTTCGGCAAATCGAACCTGGTGAAGCTGCTGTTCAGCAATCTCTATAAGGAGACGCCGCTGAAGGGCGACCGGTCGGTGGGCAGCCTGGTCTTTGATCCGGACGGCGAGTATTTCTGGCCCGACCACGAGAAGCGGCCGGGGCTGTGCGACGTGCCGCATTTGCAGGACAAGATTGTGGTGTTCACCGGACGTGAGGCCCCGAGCGAATACTACGGCTCGTTCATTGGCGGGAGCATCAAGCTGGACATCCGGCGGCTGCGGCCGGCGGACGTGATCTCGATTGCGTTGCCGCAGGAGCAGCAGGACCTGCAAAATGTCCGGAAGCTGAAGCAACTCTCGGACGTGGCGTGGAGTGAACTCGTGGACATGGTTTACCGGGACGGGAACTCGGCAGATGAGGACCGGATCAAAACACTGCTCAAGCTGAAACCCGAGCAGGAGATGGAAATGTTGGCGGCGCGGGCGAACGTGACGCAGATCGTCCGACAGCTTCACGATCCGAGCAGCCAACTGCTGGACAAACTGCTGGTGGCGCTGGCCGAGGGAAAAATCTGCGTGGTCGACATGTCGCAGATGCGGGGCAGCGGCGGGCTGGTGCTCTCGGGCATACTGCTGCAAAAGATCTTTGATCACAACCAAGCCGAATTCACGAAGAAGGATGCGCGGACGATTCCGACCATCGCGGTGATCGAGGAAGCGCAGTCCGTGCTGGGCCAGGGCAACACGGGCGGCGAAGGGCCATACGTGGCGTGGGTGAAGGAAGGCCGGAAATACAACCTGGGAGCCCTGTTGATCACACAGCAACCGGGCAGCATCTCGAATGAGATCCTGAGCCAGGGCGACAACTGGTTCATCTTCCACCTGCTGTCAGCCGGGGATTTGATGGCGGTGAAGAAGGCGAACGCGCACTTCAGCGACGACATTTTGAGTACACTGCTGAACGAGCCGATTCCCGGCCACGGTGTCTATTGGAGCAGCGTGAAGGGGAAGAGCTACCCGATTCCGATCCGGGTGCTGCCGTTCGATGAGCACCAGGCGGTCGATCCGGGATATAGCAAGCCGGCGGCAAAGACGTATGCAGCGGCGCTGAAGGAACGATTCGCGAAGGAGATGGAGCAATTCCTGTCGAAGCCGGTTGCAGCAGCGCAAGAGGCAGCCGAGGAAAGGGATGAGCAAGAGACTCCGGATGACGGCGGGAGCAAGGTCGATGTGCTGACCACCATGATGGGGAATCTGCTGGAGCGGTTCTGCAACGAGAGAAAAGACATCATCGAGAAGATCAAAGGCGGCGGGTATCCTTACCGCGGAGTAGTTCAGGCGCTGGAGGTCCTGCTGCCACCGTTGATGTCGGATCGGAATCCTCAAGCTTTCAAAGCGGTGCCGCAGGCATTGGACAAGGCGCTGGGCAAGGGCAACTGGGGGACAGAGCAGCGGCCAAAGAAGAGCAAACCGCAAGAATTTGCCCGTTGGGTGGTGATGAAGTCATCCGGGTCGCCACTGGCGCCAGGTGCCTTGCTTTAACGCTTTGACGGCTACTGCATGGCCGCGAAGTAATCGGCGAAGGACTCGTTGGCGTTTGGCTTGCGGATGCGGAAGCGGTTGGCGTGGAGGGTGCGCACTCTTTCGAGGCATTGGTCATCCGTCAGCCAGCCGTGTTTCAGAGCCTCGTGGATGAGGCCCAGCGTGCCGGTGATTCGCAGGCCGAGTTTCTCCGCCTCGACGCGGGCGGCGCGATCGTCGAGGACGGCGACCGCCTTCAGTTCCGTAGCGAGGGCGATGACGCTGATTTCCCCGGCGCCAAGGGTGACGGCGAGACGGGAAACCGTGGCGACATCGAAGTGCAGCGCGGCGGGATGATGCCTCGGGAAGTGCGCGGCGAGCAGCCGGGCGTTGAACTCGCGCTGCGCGGGATCGGACAGCTCCTGAACGACCTCGTGGGTCGTGATGATTTTGTAAAGTTTGCCGAGCTTCGGCAGCACTTCCTCGAGGTGGTCACGCTGGCCGAAGTTAAGAATGGCTGAAGTGTCGAAAACAAGGTGGTCCATCTAACCTGACGGGGGTGGGTCATCGTTGCCGCCGTTGTCGCTGGAGATCGCGATGTCGATGTCGGCTTCCAACTGGCCGAGATAGGCATCCACGACATGCGGCGGAGCGAAGAACCATTGAGCCAACTTCCCCGTCGAGATTTTGTGGTTGTTGAGCAGCGCAAGGGCGAGCTGCAAGAAGGCACCATCCACCTGCTTGTCGAGTTCCTCGTCATCCTCGATGCGGTGCGCCGGGGCCTTGGGCGGCTGGAAGGTGCCGGTGAAATACGTGGACTTCTCCTGCCAGCGGAAAACGTGGTGCTGGACGAGGCGATAAAAGATGGCGTCCCGCGAGACGTTGAATTCGCGGGCGACGGCGTCGAGCGCGACGGCATCCTTAAGACGGCCGCGATTGGCCAGCACGACTTTCTCGACGTCCGCGGTGGGCATGAGGAATTCCGCGGCGAAGGCGTTGGCCTGCTTTTCCCAGGGCGTCTGGTTGGAAGCGATGGAGACGGTGGTGTCGCGACGGGCCGGCACGGCGGGAACACCGCCCTCCTCGGGATCGCAGGTCTCGCGGCCGAGATGAAACAGGACGTGGGCGAACTCGTGCGCAAGCGTGAAGAGACGCCGCGAGGCCGGGTGCAGATGATTGATGAAGATGACGGTGAACGGGCCGCGGAAGGAGAGGCCGGAGAGCTGCCATGGCATGTTCCACTCGAAGACGAAGACATTGCGCTCGGAGAGAGCCTGCTTGAACTCATCGAGCGTGACGCGGCGGTTGAGCTTGAGCGCCTCGCGCACCTGGCAGGCCAGATTGGGCAAATCCGGGATGCTGGTGAATTCGGCAAGGAGGCTGAACGGGCGCGGCGTCTTTTCGGAGAGACGGAGTGCGGCGTTGACGAAATGGATCTGCATGGCGGCGTCGAGCATGGCGCGCTCGACATCGGGCGACTGTTCGTGGCGGGTGGCCTTCGCGCGAAACTCGAAGTGAGGACGGACCTCGGCGTTGAGGATGTAATCCAGAGCCACGCCCAACTGCCGCGCCAGTTCGAGCAACTGGGCGCTGGAAGGGATGCGAGAGCCTTTTTCCCAATGGGAGATCAGGGAAGGCGAGACGGCCATTTTGTCGGCCAGCTCCTTCTGGCTGAGGTTCGAGAGTGACCGGACTTCAGCCAGGCGAGCCGCCAGGTTGTGTTGCACAGCGGTCATTTGTAGTGAGTTTATTCAACATGTGTTGACTAGACAACTCTTGATTGACGAACGAGACCTCTGCGCTGTTACTCTCCCGGAAACCATCCCCGCAGAAACTGCGCCTCCGTTCCGTCGTACACGGCTTCGGCCAGGTGTTCGACGCCTTGTTGGTTGCCCCAGGAGTAGGTGATCACGAGGCGGCCGTTGTGCTCGGCGAGGTCGAGGTCGGAGTTGTTCAGGTTCTTGGCGTCGGCGATGCGTTGACGCTGCGGGTCGGTGAGTTGGGCGTTGGCGATGAGTTTGTCTTCGGGCGAGTGCCGGAGGACGGGATTCAAGGGGCTGGGTTCCCAGTTCACGAGGTCGCGGGAACGGACGACGCGCATTTCGTAGCCGTCGTGGGCTTCGAGATAAAAGTTGTAGAACCAACCGTCGAGCCAGCGCAGACAGTGCGGCGCGGTGTAGCGGTCTTTGGCATAGTTGCACTCGGGCGGAGTCAGGGTCCAGGTTCGCAGGTCGGGCGACTTGGCGAAACGCGCGGTGAAGGCGGCGCCGGCTTCTTCGGCGGGTTTGTCGATCTCAAACATCAGCACGAATTCGTTGCCGGCGCGGCAGACGGAGGTGTTGAAGATGCCGTAACGCCCAGGGGGAACGGCCGTCCAGGTCTCCCAGTTTTTCAGATCGTGCGAGGCGAAGATGTTGATCTGACTCCGGCCCTGAGTGCCGGTGACATAGACCGTGCCGTCGTGAACAAAGGCGCTGCCAAATTCATGGCCGTCGGCAAAGGGCGGTGTCACTTCACCGGTCTCAGGATCGCGGAAACGAAAGTAATTCGTGGCTCGCTGATTGTTCCAATACTGTTGGCCGATGCCCTGGCGCACCCATTCGAATCGCCAGAGTTTGCCGTTGAGGACGACCGGCGTGGTCTCCACCAGGTCGAGGTCGATGGTTCCGAGTTTGCGAATCAGCGGACGCCCGTCGGCGTCGAGCGGTCCGCCGCCGTGACGGCTGAGCCAATGTTTCGCGGCGTCGTTGGCCGTGTGTTGCCAGATGAATTCCACAATCGGCGTCGAGTCGTCGAGTCCGTGCGGATGGTGTTTTACGCCCGGTTTGCGGATCAGCGTGATGTCGCCGCCCAGTTTCTGATAACGCTCGGCCAGGATGCCGGTGTTTTCGTCCCAGGGGACCACTTCGTCGGCGTCGCCGAAGACATGCAACAATGGCACTTTGGCGGCAGCGAGCGGCCCGAGGTTGTCCACCGGGTTCTTCGTGTAGAGTTTGGCTTCGTCGTCCGACTTGAAGCCATAACCTTCGCGCACGAGCTGCCAATCGCGGTCGCTGCGTTTGCCTTTGCCAAATGCGCCGGGCCAGCTCCGGAAGTCACAGACCGGAGCGTCGCCGTAGATGCAGGCCACTTTGCCAGGATTCGCCGCCGCCCAGTTGTAGCAATACAGGCCGCCGCGACTCAGTCCGACCAAGGCAGGTTTCGCGGCAAAGCCATATTGGCTCGTGAGTGTTTGATATAAGGCATCCCACTGTCTCACTGCCTCCGGGGAACCCAGCAGGTCGGGCACGCTCAGATAGACGACGTAAAAGCCGCGGCCCAACAGCGCGAGATCGGGGTTGGGCTTGTGACCGAAGAATTCCCCGTGCCAGACCCACGGCCGACCCGGAGCTTCGATCTTCGGCGCGACCACCAGCACCGATTTTCCGTTCACCTCGAAGTCATAGCGATCGAAGCCGAACCAGAGAGAACGTTTTCCGGGCAACGAGACCGTCGTGAGTTTCTGCAATTGAGCCTCAATTTC